>JAYTXV010000122.1:0-3372 GCA_043742805.1 Caulobacteraceae bacterium
GCGGCCTGGGCGAAGTCGTGCGCGGAAAGACCAATCCGCCGTTCCGGCGGCGGCAGGCCCAACTGTTCGCGCATCGGCCGCGAGAGGAACGGGTCGATCGGGGCCGGCTGGGGCCAGACTCCCTCTTCGAGCCCCGCCAGGATCAGGCGGTCGGCCCGCAGCATCCGCGCCTCGAGGACCCCCAATATCCGCAGGCGGGGGTGGCTGGCGCCGCCGGACCGGATCCGTTCGCGGTCCATCAGGCCATCGAGCAGATCGACAAAGCCCCGCGCGCTGACCGGGGGCAGAGCCATGCTTTCAGCGATCAGGCCGGTCAGAACCTGACCGAGGGCCTCGCCCGCCTGTCCGGCCCAGGGATCGGCGGGCTCCGGACCGGCCGCCAGGGTTTCGAGGGCCACCGCCACGGCGCGGGCCGCTTCGGCGGGATGGGATTGGTCTTTCTCAAAGGGCGCGGTGACGGCCTCAATGACAGCGCGGAGGCGTGCGAGCAGGTCGAGGGCCGCCGGCGCGGCTTCCGACAGGCGTTCGGCCAGACTATCCCATCCATCCGGTCTGGAGCCGCGCAGGCCCTGGCGTTCCAGGGCGGTGCGGGCGAACTCCAGGTCGTCGAGCCGCCGGCCCAGACGGACCAGCGGATGCTTGACGATCGCCAGCAGGTTGACCGGATCTACCGGATCGACCGTGGCCCGGGCCAACAGGCCGGCGAGAATCGCCGCAGGCGCACCCGACAGCGGCCGGCCGGCGGAGGAGTCGGCGGTGACGCCCCAGCGCGTCAGCCGGGCGCTGACCCGGCGGGCCAGACCATCGTCGGGCGTGATCAAGGCGGCGGTCTTGCCCGGCGTCTCCAGAACCTCGCGCAGCAGCAGGGCGGCCAGAGTGGCGGCTTCCTCCTCGGCGCGAGCGGTCAGGACGATGAGGCCGGCAAGACCCTGAGCGATCGGGTCGGGCGCGCCCGCCCCCGCCTCGGCGCGCAGGGCCTTGATCTGGTCCAGCCAGTCGGCGGTGGACTCGGGTGGCCGCAGGGCCTCGTTGATCAGCCGCCGACGCCAGCGGCCGGCGGCGTCGATCCTAGGCTCGGGATCCCAGTCCCTGACATCGCCTCGTCCCAGCCCGGCCCGTTCAAGCAGGCGTTTCATGGTTCCCTGCGGATGCTGCTCGCCAACTTCCACCCAGGCCGAATCGGCGAGATCGGCATCGAGGCCGGGCAGGACCACACAGCCCCGGGGGGCCTGGGCGATGGCCGCCAACAGGTCGGCGGAGGATGGCGCCGACCCCGTGGAGCCGGCGGCGATCATCACGTCGGCGGGCGGGCGGTCCCGCCAGCGTTCCGCCAGGCGCCGGGTGAGGGCGACGCGGCGGGCGGCCACGTCCATCAGGCCAAGTTCGGCCAGGCGCCGCGGCCAGGCCTCGGTGGCCAGGCCCAGGAATTGGGCGGAAACCTGCCAATGGCGGGCCAGTTCGCCCTCGACCAATGTGCCGATGGCGGCGCCGTCGTCACGCTCCTCGATCTGGCGGGCGTCGAGGAAGGCGGCCAGGGCGTCGGCAAGATCGAGCGCCGAGCCGGCGTCCAGCCGTCGCTCCAGCAGATCCTGGTTCTGGGCGACCAGCCCCGCCAGTTCGAAGCGACGGCGCGTGAGCGATATCGCCGGGGGAAGGTCAAGCGCCAGATCGCCGGGTTCGAAGGGCGACTCGCCTTCGTCTAGATCGCCCAGGGCGCGAACCTGGGGCAGGATCACCGCCGCGGTCCCCGCGACCTTCAAGAACGCCTCGGCCAGGGACCGGGCCGCGCGGCGGGTTGGGATCAGCACCACCGCCTCGGCCAGAGCCTCTGGACCCAGCGGCGACAAGGTTCGCCAGATCCCCTTCGCCAGGTCCTCCAGGAAGGGGCGATGCGCCGGGATGTTGAACCAGCGCGGCGATGGAGCGTCCAGGAACCCGGTCATGCCCCAACGGCCAGCCGGGCCTCGGCCGCCTCCCGCGCGGCCGGATCGCCCACATGCATCCAGAAGCCATCCATCACCGCGCCGTGCAGGCGGCCCGGCCCGCACATCGCCTTCCAATGGCCTAGTATGCCGTGGGGCTCGCCGGACCAGGGATCGATGATCGCCGGCTTCATCATATGGACGCCCATATAGGCGAGGGGCGCGGTTAGCGCGTCGCCCCGATGGGTCAGTCGCCCGTCCTCGCCGCGGAAGAAATCGCCCGGGCCATCGAAACCGGAGCTGTTTTCGGTCGGCACAAGCATCAGCAAGTCGTCCATTCGCGCCGGATCCCAGGCGCCGATCAGACGATCCAGAACCGGCTCTCCCTGCTCGCTCCAGACAGAGTCGATATTGGTGACCAGTATCGGCTCGTCACCCAGCAGAGGTCGCGCAGCCTTCAGCCCTCCGGCTGTCTCCAGAAGCCCGCAGCGCTCGTCGGAGATCACCACCTCCAGGTCGGTCCGGCGGGCGAGATAACCCTCCATCTGGTCAGCGAAGGCGTGGACATTGACCACCACGCGGCGCACGCCTGCCGCCACCAAGCGATCGAGCATATGATCGATCAGGGGGCGTCCGCCGACGGTGACCAGGGCCTTGGGCCTGTCCAGGGTCAGGGGCCGCAAGCGGGTGCCGAGGCCGGCGGCCAGGACCATGGCGGTGGCGGGGCGGATCAAGAACGAGCCTCGACAGGGACGTGGGCGTCAAGCCAGGCTTTCAGGCCAGGTGGAGCGGGATCGCGCAGGCAGCGATCGAGATAGCGCCATAGCCGAGGCATGAAGGCCCGATAGCGAGGCTTGCCGTCGCGCGCCACCAGCCTGGCGAAGATGCCAAGTATGCGCGCGATGTTCAGCGCCCCGAGTGCGTGGAAATCGGCCCGGAATGCGTCCGGGTCGAGGTCGGGACGGGCGGCCAGATAGCGCGCCAGCACAGCCTCCTCGCGCTCGGGCGACACATCCCGTCTGGCGTCGTGCAGCAGCATCGATAAGTCCCAGGCCGGGTGCGCCCGCAAGGCGTCCTGGAAATCCAGCAGCCCGGTCCGCGCCGCCCCCGCGCGCCCGGGAAGCCATAGCAGATTCTCGGCGTGAAAGTCGCGGTGACAGAACACCGTCGCGCCCGCCTCTCCCCGGGCGGCGATGTCGCCGACCAGAGTCCGCCATTCCTCGATCACCGCATCGGCGAACGACAGCCGCGGATCTAACCGGGGCAACCATTCGACCAGGATGTCGCCCGCCGTGCGCAGGGCCAGGGCGTCGTAGGTCAGCAGCGGCCAGGTCGCGCCGTCACCCACCAGCAACGCCGGCGGCAACTCGGCGTGGAGGCGCAGCAGGACATCCGTCGCGCTATCATAAAGCGGTGACTCATCGGCGCCGGCAGCGATCAGGTTGGCGTA
>JAYTXV010000123.1:0-6601 GCA_043742805.1 Caulobacteraceae bacterium
AAGGGCCGCGACACCGGCCCTGTGCCCGAGCGAACGCGGTAGTCCCCGCTCCTTCGCCCAGCGGCCATTGCCGTCCATGATGATCGCGACATGCAGGCCGGTGGAGGGCGGTGGGAACTCATCCATTGGACGCGACATGACCTACCCTTCCGCGCCGCGCCTGACGCCCAGTGGTTCAAGAACGACACCGGCCAGTTTTGGCTCCGCCATGCGAAACGACCGAACGGTCAAACTTGCATGATCTCTTGTTCCTTCGTTTTCAAGACCTCGTCGACGCGCCGTACGGCCTCGTCCGTGAGCTTTTGTATCTCGGTCTCCAGACGTTTCTGCTCGTCCTGGCTTATCACGGCGTCTTTTTCGGCCTTCTTCAGGTCGTCCATGGCGTCGCGGCGAACATTCCGCACGGCCACCTTTTGCTGCTCGGCATATTTCCCGGCCAGCTTTGCAAGGTCCCGGCGGCGTTCCTCGGTCAGGGGTGGAATCGGAATGCGCAGATTTTGCCCCTCCACGACCGGATTGAGCCCCAGTCCGGAATTGCGGATCGCCTTCTCCACGGCGACCACCACCGCCTTGTCCCATACGCTGACGGTAATCGAACGGGGCTCCGGCACGGAGACGGAGCCCAACTGGGTGATCGGCGTCTTTGATCCATATGCTTCGACCATGACCTGATCGAGCAGGCCGGCCGACGCTCTTCCAGTCCGAAGAGACGTGAACTCCTCTTTCAAGGCCGTGACACACCGCTCCATCCGGTCCTTGTAGCGTGAAATCTGGGGCTTTTCGGCGGTCGTCATGGCGCTTCCTTTCGGGCCGTAGTCTTCGGTGGAGGCTCAGAGATCGGTGATGGTGGTATGCACTCCGGCGCCCGACAATACCTTCAACAGGCTACCGCGCTCGCGAATGGAGAACACTTCTATGGGGATGTGGTTGTCACGCATGAGGCTGACTGCGGAAGCGTCCATGAACCGAAGATCCTTGGCCAAGACCTCCTGGTAGCTGACCTTACCATAGCGCACCGCCGTGGGATCCTTTTTGGGGTCGGCTGTATAAACGCCGTCGACGCTCGTTCCCTTGAAAAGCGCGTCACAACCCATCTCGGCGGCGCGCAGGGCCGCGGGTGTGTCGGTGGTGAAGAACGGCGCGCCCAGACCGGCGGCGAAAATCACCACCCTGCCCTTTTCAAGGTGACGAAGGGCGCGACGCCGAATGTAGGGCTCACAAACCGCATCCATCGGTATGGCGGACTGGACGCGGGTATCGACACCACGCCGTTCAAGGGCGCTCTGGATCGCCAAAGCGTTCATCACCGTGGCCAACATGCCCATATAATCCGCGCTGACGCGTTCCATGCCGCGGCCGGCCATTGAAACGCCCCGGAAGATATTCCCGGCGCCGACCACCAGACAGAGCTGAAAACCGGCGGCTACCACCAGGGAAATATCTTCGGCGACGTTGTCCAGAGTGGCCATGTCGATGCCAAACTGAGCGTCGCCCATCAGGACTTCGCCGGACACCTTAAGCAGGATGCGGCGGTATGGCGTGCGCGCGTCGGACATCGTCTCTCCATCGATTCTGATGGGCCCGGCGACCCGTGCACGTCTCTAGAACAAATCACCGGGCGCTTGAACCCAGCCAGCGCTCGCCAAGAGCGAAGTGTGTGATAGTCTCGCAAGTGGAAATATCACCGAGAGGAGACATCATGCGTCAGTTCGTCCCAGTTCTGGCCGCCCTTCTGTTCGCGGCCGGAACCCCGGTTTTCGCCACAGGCCTTCATGTGCCGATGGCCCTGACCACGCCTACCGGACCTGGCGCCGGCGTCGGGACGATCACCATCACCGAGGGACCGAACGGCGCGACCTTCAGCCTCGATCTGCATGGCCTGCCGCCTGGAGCCCACGGGTTTCATATACACGCCAATCCCTCCTGCGCGCCCGGCGATAAGGATGGCAAGCCGGTCCCAGCCGGCGGCGCCGGTGGTCATCTGGACCCGGCGATGACGGCGATGCACATGGGTCCCGATGGTATGGGCCACCTGGGCGATCTGCCGTTACTGACCGTCGACGCCGATGGGACGGCCAGGGCCGCGCTGACCGCTCCGCGGATCCAAAGCCTGGACGCGCTCAGGGGTCACGCTTTGATGATCCACGCGGGCGGCGACAACTATGCCGACCAGCCCGCGCCCCTGGGCGGCGGCGGGGCGCGGTTGGCCTGCGGGGTGATCGGCGACTAACCCCACGCCGTCAGGGAGTGGGGGGCTCGCCGGCGCTGGATGTCAGACGGCGCCCGTCAGGGAGGCCACCTCGGCCGCGAAATCGCCGGCTTCCTTTTCCACGCCCTCGCCAAGGGCAAAGCGAGCGAAGCCGACGACCTTGACCGGAGAGCCGAGATCCTTGGCCGTCTGGGCGACCAGGCCCTCGATGGTCACGGACGGGTCGCGCACGTAAGCCTGCTTAAGCAGCACCGCCTCTTCATAGAATTTGCGGATACGGCCTTCGACCATTTTCTCAGCTACGGACGGGGGCTTGCCGGACGCGATTGACTGTTCGGTGAAGATCGCCCGTTCGCGTTCGATGGCCGCCGGGTCGAGATCGTCCACCGACAGGGAGAGCGGCGCGGTCGCGGCGGCGTGCAGAGCAATGTTGCGGCCCAGTTCTCGCAGGACCGCCTGATCGCCTGACCCTTCCACCGCCACGAGGACGCCGATCCGGCCGAGGTCGGTCGCGCCTGTCACCGCGCCGTGCACGTAAGCGCCGACAGCCCCTTGTGCGACGGTGAAACGGTTGGAGCGGCGAAGCAGCATGTTTTCGCCAATCGTGGCGACCAAGTGTGTAATCGATTCCGCGACCGTCCCGCCTTCGAACGGCGCGGCGCGGAGGGCTTCGACATCGCCGTCCACATCCAGCGCCACGAGGGCGATCTTGCGCACCGCAGTCTGGAAACCCTCATTGCGGGCGACGAAATCGGTCTCGGCGTTAAGTTCGATGACCGCTGCGGTCATGCCGGCGCCATTGACGCGAACGCTAATCGCCACCGCGCCTTCGGCGGCGACGCGGTCGGCCTTCTTGGCGGCCTTGGAAAGACCCTTGGCGCGCAGCCAGTCGATGGCGGCTTCCATGTCGCCGGCCGTCTCCTGGAGAGCCTTCTTGCAATCCATCATGCCCACGCCCGACTTTTCGCGCAGGGCCTTGACGAGGGAGGCGGTGATTTCAGACATGAGTTTTCAAGCTCCGCTTAGGGATTGAATTTGCCTACGCCCATGTAGGGGCGAGACGTGTCATATTCGAGAAGGCAAGGCGACGAGGCGCCCCGGATCACTCAGCCTTCGCTGGGAACCGCGACTTCGACAGCAGGCGCCTCGCCGGTGAAGGCGGCCTCAAGTTCCGGTTCCGGCGCGGCCGGGGCGTGAACCTCAGCCCCCGTATCGATCGCCGCGCTCATGCGCAGCGCCGGCTCGATCGGAGCCTCGGCGGCACCGATATCGACGCCGAGCGCAACCTGGCCCTCGGTGAGACCATCGAGCACGGCGTCGGCCATCAGGTCGCAATAGAGCTGCAGAGCGCGGGCGGCGTCATCATTGCCCGGGATCGGGAACGTGATCCCCTGCGGGTCGCAATTGGTGTCCAGGATGGCGATGACCGGTATATTCAGCTTGCGGGCTTCCTGGATCGCTATGCCTTCCTTGTTCGTGTCGATCACAAACATCAGGTCGGGAATGCCGCCCATGTCCTTGATACCGCCGAGCGAAAGCTCAAGCTTGTCACGCTCGCGGTTGAGCTGCAGCAGTTCTTTCTTGGTGCGCCCGACGCTTTCACCGCCATCCAGAACCCCTTCGAGTTCACGAAGCCGGGCGATGGATCCGGAAATCGTGCGCCAGTTGGTCAGGGTGCCGCCCAGCCAGCGGTGATTGACATAATACTGAGCACAGCGCTTGGCGCCCGCCGCGACGGGATCGGCGGCCTGACGCTTGGTGCCGACAAACAGCACCCGTCCGCCGGAGGCGGCGACTTCGCGCACTTTGACCAGCGCCTGATGCAGCAGCGGCATGGTTTGGGACAGGTCGATGATGTGGATATTGGCGCGGGCGCCAAAGATGTAGCGTTCCATCTTCGGATTCCAGCGGTGGGTCTGGTGACCAAAGTGGGCGCCAGCTTCTAAGAGCTGACGCATGGTGAAGTCGGGTAGCGCCATGAACCTATTTCCTTCTTCCGGTTCGAGCCTCCGCGAAACAAACCCTTCCCGAAGGATAAGGACCGGAACGGCGAAAGCCGGGGACATACCCTGACCTAGCCGAACATCTCGCGTGCGTAATAGCCTGGGCTTAGAAGAAACAGCGCCGAAACGCAAGGCGACCCTAAGACAAGCCTAGAGGTCCTCGACCAAGGCCACGCCGGGGGCGACCTTCAAAGCGCCACGCGCGGCTGGGTCCAGATGGAAACGCCCGGGCAGCCGCATCTCCACTTCGCGCCCGCCGGCGAAGGCGGCCACGAGCACGACCGGCCCGCCACCGGTGGCGGCGGGCTTCAGCCGGGCTTTCAGGGCCTCGATCTCGGCGACGGCAGGCGAAAGATGAATCCGCAGTCCGCTGGCCACCTTCTCGATGGCCTTGTCGAGGGCTTCTGCCTCATCCCCGAACAGGCGCAATTCACCGTCGCTGGACTTGGCCCGGACGGTCAGCACTATTGAGCGGCCGGGCTCCAGCAGGTCGCGGCGCCGCGCCAGGACTTCCGCCTGAAAGAGCACTTCATATTCGCCGCTTGGGTCCGAAAGCGTCACGAACGCGAACTTCCCCCCCCCATTAGCAGAGCTGCGCTCCTGGCGCCGGCGCACCACCCCCACCATTCGAAAGGCCTCGGCGCCGCCGTTGGCCTGGGTCTGGGCGTCCACGAAGAAGGTTACGCGATTGCGCCGCAAAAGCTCGGTCATGTCGCTCAGCGGATGGCCGCTGAGGTAAAAGCCGACGGCCGCGAGTTCCTCATCCAGTTGCAGCGCCGGATCCCACGGCGGGACAGCGGGCAACCTTGGCCGGGCGGCGTCGCCAACATCGGCGAACAGGCTCTCCTGGGCGGAGGCGCGGTCGGCGGCCATCGCCTGGGCGTAGGCCATCAGCGAATCGACCGACTCCGCCAACTGGGCGCGGTTGGGGTGAAGCCGATCGAAGGCTCCGGCCCGGACCAGGCTTTCAAGCGAGCGCCTGTTGACCTGGCGAGGGTCGATCCGTTCGAAAAAGTCGTGGATGTCGCGGAAGCGGCCGCCCGTCCGGCGCAACTCAACGACATGATACATGGCCTGGAGGCCAACATTCCGAACGGCCCCCAGGGCGTAGAGCACCTGACCGTCCTCGACGTCGAAATCCGCTCCAGAACGATTGATGTCCGGGGGCAGGATGCAAACGCCCTGGCGCTTGGCGTCCTGATAGAACACCGCCAGCTTGTCGGTGTTGGACAGGTCCAGGCTCATCGAGGCGGCGAAGAACTCCACCGGCGCATTGGCCTTCAGCCAGGCGGTTTGATAGGCGATCAGGGCATAGGGCGCGGCATGGCACTTGTTGAAGCCGTAGCCGGCGAACTTGGCCATCCGCTCGAACATTTCCTCGGCGTCGACCTCGCCAAGACCCCGTTCGGCGGCCCCGGTGAGAAAACGAACTCTCTGCTGGTCCATTTCCTCCTTCTTCTTCTTGCCCATGGCGCGGCGCAACAGATCCGCCTCGCCCAGCGAATAGCCGGCCAGGATCTGGGCGATCTGCATCACCTGTTCCTGATAGACGATCACCCCGTAGGTGTCGGTCAGCACCGCCTCCAGCCCGGGCAGGATTTTGAGCGGCCGTCGCCCCATCTTCACATCGACATATTCGTCGATCGAATCCATCGGGCCGGGTCGATACAGGGAGATCAGCGAAGTGATTTCCTCCAGGGAACTTGGGCGCAGTTTGCGCAGGGTGTCGCGCATCCCCTGCCCTTCCAACTGGAACACGCCGACGGTCTGGCCCGAGGCGCAAAGCTCATAACTGCCGGCATTGTCGAGCGGCAGGCGTTCGAGATCGATTCCGGCGCCTCGGCGCTCCAGATGTTTCACGGCCCGCTGGATGACCGTGAGCGTCTTCAGGCCCAGAAAGTCGAACTTCACCAGGCCGGCGCTCTCCACCCATTTCATGTTGAACTGGGTCGCCGGCATCGACGACCGAGGATCACGATAGAGAGGCGCCAGTTCGGTAAGCGGTCGATCCGAGATCACCACCCCAGCGGCGTGGGTCGAGGCGTTGCGGTAGAGGCCCTCCAGCTGCAGCGCGACCTCGAGCAGCTGGGCCACGGCCTCGTCGTCGTCTCTCGCTTGTCTCAGGCGCGGCTCGATATCGATCGCCTTGGCCAGGGTGACCGGGGCGGCGGGATTGTTGGGCACCATCTTCGCCAGCCGGTCCACCTGACCAAGCGGCAGTTGCATGACCCGGCCCACATCGCGCAACACCGCCCTGGCCTGGAGGCTACCGAAGGTGATGATCTGGGCCACCCGGTCGGCGCCGTAGCGCTGTTGCACGTAGGTGATCACCTCTTCCCGCCGCTCCTGGCAGAAGTCGATATCGAAATCGGGCATCGACACCCGTTCC
>JAYTXV010000124.1:0-1842 GCA_043742805.1 Caulobacteraceae bacterium
AGGTTGACCTGGATCGGTATCGTCGGGTCCCTCAACTTCAGGTGCGTGGGCTGATTCTCCTCGTGATTGGTCGCGGACAGGAAGACGCTGGAGAGCTTGTCGAAGCTCAGGACGCCGTCGGGCTTGGGATACACTATCGGCGAAAAGTCCTTGGCGAGGCCGGTGGAGGCGGCGTCGGTCTTGCCGTGCCCCAGCGTGCCCCAGGGCGACCAGCCGCCGGTGATCACATTCAGCCACATGTCCAGGCCGCCCAGGCCGACCCCGATCAGCGTGCCGAACCGCGACCACAGCGGTTTGACGTTGCGGACCAGTTTCAACTCCCTGGCCACCCAGGATTGTTTGTAAGAGGCCTCGTATTCGACCAGTTCATCGCCGGTCCGGCCGGCGGTTATGGCGTCGAAAGCTTTTTCGGCGGCGATCATGCCGGTCTTCATCGCATTGTGACTGCCCTTGATCCGCGGCACGTTCACGAAGCCGGCCGAACAGCCGATCAGCACACCGCCCGGGAAAGTCAGTTTAGGCACCGACTGGAAGCCGCCCTCGGTGATCGCCCGGGCGCCGTAGGCGACGCGGGTGGCGCCCTCAAGAACAACGCTAATGGACGGATGATGTTTGAAGCGCTGAAATTCGTCGAACGGCGAGAGCCAGGGGTTCTTGTAGTTGAGGTGCAGCACCAGGCCGATCGACACATAGCGGTCGCCGAAGTGATAGAGGAACGTGCCGCCGCCGGTGTCATTGGTCAGTGGCCAGCCGAAGGTGTGCTGCACGACGCCCGGCTCGAAATTCTCGGCCTTGACCTGCCACAGTTCCTTGATGCCGATCCCGTATTTTTGCGGCTGCTTGCCATCGTTCAGGTTGAATTTGGCCTGAAGCTGCTTTGCCAGCGAGCCGCGCACGCCCTCGGCGATAAAGGTATATTTCGCCCGCAATTCGAGGCCCGGCTGATAGTCGCCCTTTTCTTCCCCGTCCTTGGCGACGCCGAACACCCCGGCCACCACGCCGGCGACGGCGCCGTCCTCGTTCCACACCAGTTCCGAAGCGGCCATGCCCGGATAGACCTCGACGCCCAGCGCCTCGGCCTGTTCGGCCAGCCAGCGGCAGACATTGGCCAGCGAGGCGACATAGTTGCCGTGGTTGCTCATGAACGGCGGCATCAGGGGGGCGAGGAAGCTGAAATCGAACGCGCCGACCGGGCCGAGCCACAGGAACTTGTCCTTGGTCACCGGCGTCTCCAGCGGGGCGCCCTTGGCCTTCCAGTCGGGGATCAACTCGTTCAGGGCCTTGGGGTCGATGACCGCGCCGGACAGGATGTGGGCGCCCACTTCGGAACCCTTCTCGAGCACGGCGACCGAAATCTCCGATCCGGCCGCCTCGGCCAGCTGTTTGAGGCGGATGGCGGCGGACAGTCCGGCCGGGCCGGCCCCGACAATGACCACGTCATAGTCCATCGCCTCGCGTTCCACGCCTGCGCTCACAACTAAAATTCCCTGCTCACATCTCTTTAAGATGCGCCTTAATCGAAGCCCCCGGACGGATGGTCAAGGAGAAACCACTGGCGTGGGCGCCTCCCGCCGGGCTCGTGGCCGGTATAGGGTTCTACTCATGAGTGTGGACCGGCGCGCCATCGAGAGTCTTCTGTCGTTCTGGGCGCTTTCCGGCGTCGAGACCCTCTATGGCGAAACTCCCCTCGATCGGACCGCCCCGCCCCCCGCCCGCTCCGCCAGCCCCGCCGCGCCGCGCCCGACGGCGACGGCCGCGCCGATCAGACAGACGGCCCTGACGCCCCCGGTCATGGCGGCGAGCGTCCTCCCCAGCCAGCCGGATTTCGTTCCCGTGGCGCGC
>JAYTXV010000125.1:0-15538 GCA_043742805.1 Caulobacteraceae bacterium
CGATCGATCAGCCCCTCGTCCAGGTGTTTCAGGGCGATCGAGCGGGCCAGGCCGGAGAACTCGGCCTTTGAGTCGAGCCACCCGCGGATCTCGTCCTGCAGGCGGGACTGAAGCAGATAGAGGTGGCGGGTTTCGCGGGTCTCGAGGTTGCGCGAGCCGGAGATCACCGAATAGGGATTTATCAGGTCGATCGGGTCGAGCAGCGAATTACAGTTGTCGCACTGATCTCCCCTCGCCTTTTCGGAGCCGCAGACCGGGCAGGTTCCCTCGATATAGCGATCGGGCAGGAAGCGGCCGTCGTCGATCGAATAGACAAGCTTATCGGTGCGCTCCTCGATAAGCCCCCGGTCTTCGAGGACGTTGGCGAAGTGCTGCGTCAGGCTGGCGTTCTGGGGTGAAGACGAGCGGCCGAACCAGTCCCAGGACAGGCCGAACGCCCGGCCGATATCCTGCTGCAGCGCGTGTTGCTCCTGGCAGTAGGTGAAGACGTCCTGGCCGGCGGCCGCGGCGGCCAGTTCGGCCGGGGTGCCGTGCTCGTCGGTGGCGCAGATATACAGCACCTCCCGATCCCGGGCGCGCTGGAAGCGGGCGTAAACATCGGCCGGCAGCATCGAACCAGCCAGGTTGCCCAGGTGTTTGACGCCGTTAATATACGGCAGGGCCGAGGTGATCAGGATGCGCGACATGGCGCGGCATATACGCCAGGGGCGCGCGTTTTCCCAAGACTCGTTGCCACCAACGCCGGTCGTGCGGCATAAGCAGCGGATCGTCGGCCGGCTTAGCTCAGTTGGTAGAGCAGCGCTTTTGTAAAGCGAAGGTCGCGGGTTCGAATCCTGCAGCCGGCGCCATGACCGGGCTTGCGAGGCGCGCGAGCGGATCACTTCAGGCGGTTTGGCGGGCCTTCATCGGCGATCCAGCCGTCTCCGGTCCGGCGCGCCCAATCCGGCTAGAGGCCCAGATCGATGCAAAGCTGCTCCATCGTTTCGTCCAAGGGACGGTCTTCCACACCCAGATAGATGCAATCTTCGTCAAGACGGTCCTTGATCGCCTCTCTTGCGTCGCGACATTCAGTTTCCCTCGGGGCCTCTCGATCTAACACGCTCGTGATTCGGCCCCTCACGTTGTCGCGAGCGGCCTTGCGGCGCGTTTCGCGGGCGAGGACCTCGTCCAAACGCAAGGCGCGCAGGGCTTCGTCGGCAAGAATCTCAAAATTCAAGGTCAGGCGGACGGCGCGGGAAATCTTGGCGAACGCGCCGGCCGGGTCGGAGCGCGACAATTTCGTCGCCAAGGGCTTTGCGGAAACGTCAATTACACCGTTATTCATCGTAGATACGGTGGCGGCCGCGTCCTCGGCCAGGACGCGGCGCTGCAGGGTCCGCGTCAGCTCCATGCCGATCTCGGTCAGCTCTTCAAGAATACGCAGGCGGCGTTCAGCGCTCAGAATGACGGGGCCGAGAAGGTCCAGATTATCGTTTGCGGCCGGATCGTCATCGGCCGACGCGGTGAACAGAGATGGGGCGGAATGGATCGCGGCGTGGGGCATAAAGCGTAGATAATATATTGCATTATGCAAATCAAGAGACCTGTTGAGTTGAATTCAATCTATCCCGAACGCCAGCGCGATCCCGCGCTTTCTCCGGTTAGCCGCATCCTTGGAGGGATCGAACTGGACGCGCATTGTCGGTGTTTTACGTCTCTGGCGTAGGCTGGCAAGAGCCTGGCTTGGGCCGGCAAGAGCGGCAACCTTCGCGCGGCGATGGATCGGCCGACGACGCGCCGGAGATCGCAGACGACTTGCAATGGCTGCATTTCTTCGAAGGTTTGGGTATGATACGTGCCGTGGTAGGGCGGAAAATCCTGCAACTGACCGATAGCAAGCCGCCGACGGATATCGCTTACGTCTACATCGGCGCTGGCAGGCTAGTGCTCGACTTTGCCGAGGCGGCGCCCGACATCATGATGTACTTCTCCCTGCGCGCCGCCGGCCCGGTGCTGGAGCCGTCACCGAGGTAACGCCATGCCCAATCTGTTCAGCCCATACACCCTCAAGGGCGTCACCCTGCGCAACCGCGTCGTCATGTCGCCGATGACGATGTACCGCTCCGTCGACGGTCTGATGAATGACTTTCACGTCATGCTGCTCGGCTCTCGCGCCGCCGGCGGGTTCGGGCTGGTCTTCCCCGAACAGCTCGCCATCACGCCGGACGGGCGCACCAGCACCGGTTGCGGCGGCATTTACGACGACGCCCAGATCGCGGGACTGGCCCGCGTCACGGCCATCATCAAGGACATGGGCGCCACGCCGGCGATCCAACTGGGTCACACTGGCCGCAAGGGCAGCGAGGTGAAGCCCTGGCAGGGTGGCGCCCAGCTTCCTCCCGACCATCCGGATGGTTGGCAGGTTCGAGGTCCATCGGCCTTGGCATACGGCGGCAAGCACACCCACCCGGTGCACGAACTCAGCGAGACTGAGATCAAGGCAATCCACCAAGCCTATGCCGATGCGGCGCGCCGCGCCCTGGACGCCGGCTTCGAGTGGCTGGAGATGCACTTCGCCCACGGTTATCTCGGCTCCAGCTTCTTCTCTCCGCTGGCCAACAGGCGTACCGACAAATACGGCGGCAGTTTAGAAAACCGCGTGCGCTTCCATCTGGAGGCGCTGGACGCGGTGCGCGCCGTCTGGCCCGAACGCCTGCCACTGACCGTCCGCCTGGGATCGGACGACCTGCACGACGACGGCGTACAGTTCGACGACGCCGTCGCGGCGATCGGCCTGATGAAGGGCCACGGCGTGGATCTGGCCGATCTCAGCCTGGGCTTCAACACCCCGAACATGCGGGAAAACCCGCTCAACCAGATGGCCTTCATGGTCGAGCGCGGCGCGCGGGTTCGGCGGGAGGTCGGCATCCCGGTCGGCGTGAGTTGGAACCTGGGCCTACCGGCGGTGGCCGACCAGATGATCCGGAGCGAAATGATCGACCTGGTTTTCCTGGGCCGCCCGGCGCTGTCAAATCCGCATTGGCCGGTGTGGGCGGCGCGCGAACTCGATCATCCGGATCCATTCTCGCTGGTGCCAGAGGACTGGGCTTGGTGGCTGCGCAACTTCCGCGCGCACGAGGCTTGCATCGGATGGCCACTGCCCAATACGACGACGGCGATTGCCGCCGAAAAGTAGATGTCACGCTCCAGGCTGCCGGCGGGCATTTGACGATCGCCTTAACCTGAAGCGAGCCCGCCTTTCAAATCCGGCCGGCATCGTGCAAAGGCGCTGGGACCGTGATTGCGATCCCTCTCCCATCCCCGAGGCGTGAATGAAGCCTCTCACCGCCTGGGCGCTGACCACCGGGGAGGCCGGGATGCGCACCCAGGCTCGGGGGTTGGCCGAGGCCGTTGCCGATGTGGTGGTGGAAAAGACCGTGGCGGGGGGCTTCGCCTGGCCTTGGACACGGGGCGTCGGAAGCGGCTCGCTGTCGCCGCCGTGGCCGGACGTGGTAATCAGTTGTGGTCGGCGGTCGGCGGCCAGGGCCATCGCCATCCGCAAGACCAGCGGCGGACGCGTGGTCACGGTACATGTCCAGGACCCGCGCGGCCGGCCCGCCGCTTTCGACCTGGTGATCGCCATGGAGCATGACCGGATCGCCGACGGCGACAACGTCATCAAGGTCGCCACGGCTCTCCACGATTTGACCCCGGCCAAGCTGGAGAACGCCGGCCGCGAGTGGGCGGGGCGGTTCGCCTGCCTGGGGCGTCCATTGACCGGCGTCGTGCTGGGCGGAGACCTGAAGGGCCGCCCGTTCTCCCTCGCCGACGGCCAGAAGCTTTTGGAGGGCCTGACCCGGCTGAGGACGGCGACCGGATGCGGCCTGGCCATCACCCCCTCGCGGCGGACGCCGGCGGACGTGCGCAACCTGTTCGCCGCCACCTTCGCCGATGATCCTCGGGTGTTTCTGTGGGACCTGGGGGGCGACAATCCCTATCGCGCCATCCTGGCGCTGTCGGACCGGCTGGTGGTGACCAGCGATAGCGTTTCGATGGTGTCGGAGGCATTGTCGGCGCCGCGTCCCGTGGAGGTATTCGACCTGGGCTTTCCCCGGCACGTGGGCTTCATTCAGAGGCTAGAGAACGAGGGCCTGATCCGGCGGTTCGACGGCGATCCCTCGGCTCCGCAAACCACCGGGCCGGTCAACGCCACGGACGAGGCCGCCAGGGCCGTAAGGGCTCTGATTCAGAAGCGAACCGGGATGTCCGGATAGGCCAGCTGCTCGCGGGCGCGCCATTCGTCGGTGACGTAGTTCATGATCACCGACTTGCGCTCACCCGGCAGCGGGCGGCGCTCCAGGCCGTGCCAGGTGTCCGCTCCAGGGACAAAGACCAGGGCGGAATTGTCCAGAAACGGCGGCCGCTTCGCCCAGGTGTCCGGGTCGGCGTAGATATCGGTGCCCAGGTCGGCCTGGTCGGCCGACTCGGGCAAATAGATCAGCATGGTGAACAGCTTGACCCCCAGATCGGTGTGCGGCTGCAGCCAGAAGCCGTCGGTGTCCTGGGCGTATTCGAGCCGCACATAGCCGCCGGACAGGTCGGCGCCGGTCAAACCTTCTATCGCCTGGGCGACCGACGCCGACTGGAACGCATCCGCCACGGCTGCACAGACGTCGAACCGGGCGATATTGGCCGCGTCGAAGTAGTGGCGCTGGTCGTTGTGGAGTTCGCGCTTGCCGGAAATCCCGCCCAGGTCGGGCCTGGGAAACGGCAATTGGCGCAGCGCCGCCGCCATGCCCGGCGGAAACACCGACGAGACCAGCCAGTGGCGATACGGCAGGCTATCGTGGTGCGCGGTGGCTAACGCAGCAATCAGGCTGGTTCGGGTGGCCGCGGTGAGGTCGGACCGGGAGGGAGTCTTCAGCAAGGCCACGCTTTCAGTCGAGCGGCGGTCGGCGGTCCACCCAGGGTCTGGCCCTTTCAAGCTGACCAGCTAGGCGAAACAATGTCCCCTCGTCTCCCGCCCGGGCCACGAACTGGACGCCGATCGGCAGGCCCTGGGCGCTCCAAGCCAGGGGCATGGTCATCGCCGGCTGGCCCGAAACGTTGAAGGCCTGGGTGTTGGACATGAATTCGAACAGGCGGCGCGAGAAGTCTTCCGGGCCGCCTTCCGACAGCCAGCCGATCGGCACAGCGGGACTGCCAAGGGTCGATAGCAGCAGAATATCAAAATCCTCGAAGCTGCGCGCGGCGGCGCGGCCGAAGGCGTGGGCGGTCTGGAGGGCCTGGATATAGACCGAGGCCGGTATCGACCGGCCATGGGCCTGGAACGCCCAGGTGCCCGGCTCCAGCTCGCTTTCCTCCACAGGCCGGCCTCGGCGCAGCGCCTCGTTGTCGAGGGTGGCGGCCAAGCTGGAGGCGACGATCACGCCGGCGGCGATCTGGACGCGCGGATAGTCCCAATCGAGCCGCGCCTCGAACACGTTGTGGCCAAGACACTCGCACAGCCGCGCCGCGTCGATGACGGCGCTGGAGCATTCCGGATCGATCGCCGGCACATTTATACCGCCGGTGATGAAGCCGATCCTCAGCGCTCCGGGATCACGCCCAACTTCATCCAGATAAGGTGTTTCGGAAGGCGGCGCCCAATAGGGGTCTCCCGGCTGGGGCGTGCACACCGCGTCGAGCAAAGCGGCGCTGTCGCGCACCGTGCGGGTGACCGCGTGCTGGATCGAGAACCCGCCCCAGCCCTCGTTGGCCGGCGCGACCGATACGCGACCTCGGGTGGGTTTGAGGCCGAACAAGCCGCAGCAGGCGGCCGGGATGCGGATCGACCCGCCGCCGTCGCTGGCGTGGGCGGCTGGGACAATCCCCGCGGCCACCGCCGCCCCGGCTCCGCCCGACGAGCCGCCGGAAGTGCGGGTGAGATCCCACGGGTTGCGGCACGGGCCGAACAGCTCCGGCTCGGTTACCGGCTCCAGGCCGAACTCCGGCGTGTTGGTCTTGGCGAACATCACCAGCCCGGCGGCGCGATAGGATGAGACGATGGCGTTGTCGGCCGCCGGCGCCACACCCGCCAGCAGGCGCGATCCCGCCGAGGTCGGCACGCCCGCGAACTGGGCGCTCAGGTCCTTGAGCAGGAACGGCGCGCCGCTCAGAACCCCGGGCGGCGGTCCGTCTTTGACCGCCGCGCGAGCCGCGTCGGCCATCGATGTGGTCAGGGCGTTGATCCGGGGATTTACCGTCTCGGCCCGCTTGAGAGCGGCCTCAAGCACCTCGGCGGCGGTGACCTGGCCGGTGCGGATCAGGCCCGACAGGCCCAGGGCGTCATGGGAAAGGTAGTCGGATTGGTTCATACGCCGATCAAATCACGGTATGGCCGACAAACCAATGAGCGCCCCGAGCGAAATCCAACCGATCGAGATTTTCATCGACGCCGACGCCTGTCCGGTCAAAGACGAGGTCTATCGCGTCGCCCAGCGCTATGGCCTGAAGACCTGGGTGGTCTCCAACGCCTTCATGATGATCCCAGCCCATCCGCGCATCGAGCGGGTAGTCGTCGACGCCGGACCCGATATCGCCGACGACTGGATCGCCGAGCACGCGCGGCCGGGAGACGTGGCGATCACCAACGACATTCCGCTGGCCGAACGGGTGCTGGCGGCCGGCGCGGCGGCCATCGCGCCAAACGGCCGGGTGTTCACCCGCGATTCTATCGGCTCGGCCATCGCCCAGCGGGCGATTATGGAGCAGATCCGCTCCACCGGCGCCATTACCGGCGGCCCCGCCCCGTTCGGCAAGGCCGACCGGTCGCGGTTCCTGCAGTCGCTGGACGAGGCGATAAGCAGGGAAATCCGCCGAAGGAAAACAGCGGCGTAGCTAATCCTCATGACCGGGCCGGCCGCGCAGACCCTTGACGCCGGCGCGACGGGTCTTGCCGTCAAGGCGCTTGAGTTTCGAGGCCAGGGTGGGCCGGGTCGGGCGGCGGGTCTTAGGGCGCACGGCAGCTTGGCGCAGCAGGTCGACCAGCCGCTCCCGCGCGGCCTGGCGGTTCATCTCCTGGGAGCGGTGTTCCTGGGCGAACAGCACCAGCACCCCCTCCTGCGTCAATCGGCTGCCGGCCAGGGTTTCCAGGCGGCCCTTGACGTCCTCCGGCACCGAGGGAGAACCGCGCACATCGAAGCGGAGTTCGATCGCCGTGCTGGTCTTGTTGACGTGCTGCCCTCCCGGGCCGCTGGCGCGCGCGGCCTTCTCGGAGATCTCGCCCTCGGCGGCGGCGAGCCACCAGGGATCGCGTTTGCGAGGAGTGTCCATGGGACGTGGACCATAGCGGGGCACGGCCCTCCGGTCACCGGGGGGGACGGCTGTTGCGCCCTGGCCCATCGGGGTTAGATGCAGGCTGGTTGTGGCCGGGGAATCGATTATGCGCGTATGGGTGTCGTCGACCGCCGGGCTGTGCGCCGCCCTGCTGGCGGTCGCCTGCTCAAAGCCCGCTTCCCTGCCCGCGCCACCGCCCGATGCCGGGACCAAGGCAATCCTCGACACCCTGCCCGTCGCCTATCGGTCCGCCGACCTGGAAAATGGCCAGTCGAACCTGGCCCTGTGCAAGGCTTGCCATATCTTGGGTCAGGGCGGCCAACCGGCCGACGGACCCAATCTGTGGGGCGTGTTCGGCCGCAAGGCCGGCGGCCAGCCCGGATTCGCCTATTCGGAGGGCATGAAGCGCCTGAACATCACGTGGGACGCTGCCCGCCTCAACGCGTGGATCACCCGGCCCAGCGCGATGGTTCCGGGCACCCGGATGTCCTACATCGGAATGGAAAACGCCAAGGACCGCATTGATCTGATCGCCGCGCTGAAGGTGGCGACGACAGCGAAATAGTTGATCAGGCGTCGTAGCCTGGGCTCTGGCGGTCGAGGCGGCGCAGGCAACCGGGCCACGCCAGGGCGCCGCCAATGCCGCGGCTGACTTGCGACTTTACTTCATCCTGGCTGGCCTGAGGGGCGATCAGCACGTTCTCGCGGCCGACCGACAAAGCCATCACCTGCTGTTTGCAGGCGCGTTCGAGGTAGAACATGTGAGTCCAGCAGTCGGCGGCCGACTTGCCTACCGTCAAGGTGCCGTGGTTGCGCAGCAACATCATCATGTTGTCGCCCATGTCGTGGACCAGACGATCCTTCTCCTCATGGTTCAGGGCGATGCCTTCATAGTCGTGATAGCCCAGTCGCGGCAGACAGATTAGCGCGTGCTGGCTGAGCGGCAGCAGCCCTTCCTTCTGGGCCGAAACTGCGACGCCCTGATCGGAATGCAGGTGCATCACATAGTGGGCGTCGTCGCGCGCCGCGTGGATCGCCGAGTGGATGGTGAACCCGGCCGGATTGATGAAATAGGAGGTTTCCTGGAGGATCGCGCCGTTCTGGTCGATCTTGACCAGGGACGAAGCGGTGATCTCGTCGAAGAACAGGCCGTAGGGATTGATCAAGAAGTGATGATCCGGCCCGGGCAGGCGGGCGGAGATATGGGTGTAGATCATGTCGTCCCAGCCAAACAACGCCACCAGCCGGTAAAGCGCGGCGAGATCGACCCGAACTTGCCACTCCTCGGCCGAAACCTGCCCCTTGAGGGAGCTCAGGCCCCCGAGCGATCCATCCGCCATAACGCTATCTCCTGATCGACATATCTTCGTGACTTCAGGGTCGCGCCCGGCGGTGCTCGCGTCAAGGCCCCTGTTTCAGCCGGATGCGCGGTCCGCTTCGGCGTCAACGGGCGCGGATATGATGCGGCATGGCCTTGGCATGAAGGATGGCCAGGCAGCCGCCGCCGCCCATCCCGCCGATTTTCTTTCCAGTGTGACCTCCCAGGCCGAGATGATGGTGACCCATGCCCCTGCCCCCTCCCCCGCCACCGCCACCGCCACCGCCACAGCCCGCCGTGGGCGTGGCGGTCGCGGCGTCGGCGCCGCCGGCCAGGACTATGGCGAATACGATCAAGAAGGCTTTCATTGCCGGTCTCCCTAAAAAGGCCTTCGGAACAGGTCTATAAAACCCCACCCGTATCCAGCCCGCTGAGTCGCGCTTTTTTTGGACCTCGCATATTTCAGTTCCATTGCAATTCGGGGTGAAACCGAGGACGTCGGAATGAACACGCCGGACCCGCCAGCGATAAGTCCCACGGAGGCGGAAGTTCGCCAGGCGGCCTACGCCGCCAAACGGCGAGCGTGGGCGGAAAACGTCGGGCGCCCTTACGCCGACGCCGAAGACCCGCGTCCGCCACCGGGCGAGCTCAATGCAGCGCCAGACGAATAGAACCGTCGACCACTCGGCATTTGACATCCGCCGCCGCCGCACATCTCTTGCCCGTCGATGTCCAAGCCCTTCCGATCCGAAAAACTTCGCCTCGCTTTTACGGCCAGTGAATGGAGCGAGGCCCAGGACGCCCGCACGCGTCTGGTCGCGCGCTACGGCGACGTAACCGAGACCGAAGCCGATGTTGTGGTGGCCCTGGGGGGCGACGGCTTCATGCTGGAGGTTCTTCACCGCAACCTGGGCAAGGGTCACCCGATCTATGGTATGAACCGCGGCTCGGTCGGGTTCCTGATGAACGAATACAGTGAGGACGATCTGGAGACCCGCATCGTCGGCGCCGAACAGGCGATCATCCATCCGCTGTGCATGACCGCGGTCGATGCCGATGGCGGCGAACATAAGGGCTTGGCGATCAACGACGTCAGCCTGCTGCGCTCTACCCGCCAGGCGGCGAAGCTGCGGATTTCGGTGGACGGGCGGGTGAGGCTGCCGGAGCTGATCTGCGACGGGGCGCTGGTGGCGACTCCGGCCGGATCGACCGCCTACAACCTCTCGGCCCACGGGCCGATCATTCCGCTGGACGCGCAGGTGATGGCCCTGACGCCGATCAGCGCCTTTCGCCCGCGCCGCTGGCGGGGAGCCTTGCTGTCTCATCGAGCCCGGGTATCGTTCGAGGTGTTGGAGGCCGTGAAGCGGCCCGTCAGCGCCGTGGCCGAAAACCTGGAAGTGCGCAACGTCGTGCGGGTGGATGTATTTGAAGACCGCAACATCGCTCTGGCGCTGCTCTACGACGCCGGCCGCAGTTTGGAAGAGCGGATGTTGACCGAGCAATTCCAGGCTTAGAACGAGACGCCTTAGCGAACCCGGGACATCGGCTCCACGACCGCGCCGTAGCCGGCGTCGGGCGGGATGACCAGGACCTTGCCCTCGGGGGTGTCGGTCACCTTGGGCTCAACCGTTACCAGGGGTCGGGCGGCGGCGCGGACCACGGCGTCCAGGGCGTTGTCCGCCTCGGCAAGTAGTTGAATGTTCATTCGGGTGGGAAAGATCACCGTGCGCTCGCCCGCGTCGGCCAGGCGCAGCACCTCGGCGGGGGCGATCCATTCGGCGTCCACCGTCTCCCAGCCATCGCACTCCGCCAGCTGGTCAGCCGGGGCGGCGGCGACATAGAACCAGGTGTCGAACCGCTTGGGCATCATGTTGGGGGTGATCCAGCGGGCGAACACGGTCAGAGCGTCCAGGTCGAGGTGGACATCCATCTCCTTGATGAGATCGATGAAGGCGCGGCGGTCGTGGGCGATGTCATCGCGCGCCGGTCCGGCCCGTTCGTCGCCCCGGAAGGTTTCGCCATCGGCGTGGCGGGCCAGCAAAATGCCCGCCTCTTCATAGGCCTCGCGAATGGCGGCGATGCGTAGCGGGCGCTTTTCCGGGGCGGTTCTCTCCCAGCCGATCACCCGCTGTTCCCAGGCCGGATCGTGGTCGCCGGCGTGGGTCTTGCCACCTGGGAATACCAGGGCCCCGGAGGCGAAGTCGATCTGGTGGTGGCGCTTGACCATCAGCACTTCGAACGCGGGATCGTCGCGCACCAGCAGAATGGTGGCGGCGGGCATGATCTGAACAGGAGGTTTTTCGTCGGGCATGGGATGAGCCTAGCGCTTTTCACCACCGGTTGCGCCAGCCACGATGTCCCGCAGGCCGGAAAAATGCTGGCGCCGAGGAGCGGGTTCAGGGCCACCGAAACACGCGAATCTAGGAAAACCTGACCGGATTGCGTTAAGTTGACGTCGGGGCGCCTAACGTTCTTTACAGCCTGCCGACAGCCGACAAATCCACCCCCGTCGACGCACGGACCCTGACCTAGGAGCCGCCCAGGCCGGTGAACGACGCCCAGGTGCGGATCCCCATCCGCATCGTCCTGGCAGGGAAAAGAGTTCCTACGCCATCTCGTAGCGTATCGGCAGGCGCTTGGGGCCGCTGACGAAATTGGCCTCGGCGCGGGCGCCGGGGCCGGCAAACTCGAGGGACTTGAGGCGCGGGATCAGCTCCTCGAACAGGATCCTCATCTCCATCTTGGCCAAGTGCTGGCCCAGGCACAGGTGGGCGCCGTAGCCGAAAGCCAGGTGTCGGTTCGGGCGGCGGGCCGGATCAAAGACGTCGGGGTTCTCGAACACCGCCTCGTCGCGGTTGCCCGACGGATAGGCCAGCCAAAGCCAGTCACCCTTGGCGATCTTGCGGCCGCCGATTTCAGTGTCGGCGGTGGCCGAGCGCATGAAATGCTTGACCGGCGTGATCCACCGGATCGCCTCATCCACCAGACCCGGGATCAGGGACGGGTCGGCCCTGACCTTGGCGAACGCCTCGGGATATTGGCACATCCCCCAGACCGCGCCGGCGGTGGATGACGAGGTGGTGTCGTGGCCGGCGGTGGCGACGATGACGTAGTAGCTCATCGCCTCGAAATCGTTGATCGGGACGCCGTCGATCTGACTGGTGGCGATCACGGTGGCGAGATCAGAGCCTGGCGCCGCTTTCCGAGCGTCGGTGATACTTTTGAAATACACGAAAAAATCGGCGATCACCGCCTGCAGCGCGGCGATCGGCCCCTGGCCCTCGGACTGATCCGCAGCCACCGGGGCCGCCTGGCCGCGGTTGAGTTCGGGATCGGCGGCGCCGAACAGTTCCTGGGTCAGTTTCAGCATCCGCGGTTCGTCGCCCGGCGGCACGCCGAGGATCTCCATGATCACCCGCAGCGGATAGGTCAGGGCCACGTCCCTGACGAAATCGCATTCGCCGCCGAGGCTCGCCATGTGATCGACATGGGACCGGGCTATCTGGCGGATGCGATCCTCCAGGTGGCGGATGTTCTGAGGCAGGAACCAGGATTGGGTCAGCACCCGGTATTTGCCATGATCGGGAGCGTCCATCTGGACCAGGGTGCGCAACAGATGGGGGCTGCCGCCGGTGATCTTGCGGACGATCTGGTCGCCCTTGATAGTTGTGAAGGTAGTTGGCAGATCGCCCGAATGGAACAGGTCGTTCTGGCGGCTGACCTCCAGGATGTCGGCGTGCCGACTGACGATCCAGAACGGAGAGATTCCCTCAACGGTGGCCTTTCCCAATGGCCGGTTATGTCGAAGCCAGCGGAAAGCGTCGTGAACCGGCGCGTCATCGGCGTAGGATCTGGGCGTGATGATCGCGCGGGCGATTTCGTCGGGGATGGCGAGGGCGTCGGTCATGACGGTGATATCCTTGAGTGACGGTTAGTCAGTCTAGCCGATCCTGCGGAGCGGCGCCCGCCACACCGCGAAGTCCGGACACGGATCGATCCCGATAGCGACCAGGGAATCCTCATCGTGGCTGACGATGATCAGGGCCCCGGCCGCTCCGGCAACCGCGCCATCACCGCCGCCCCCCCGCGCAAGCCTGAGCGAACCGGCTAAGGATGAGCGTGCCGCCGTCGGCGCAGACGCTGGTCACGGCGTTTTTGAGGTCGCTGGCCGTACCGGCGGCGCCCCTGGCGGCGCCGGGGCCACCGCCACTACCCGCAATTGCCGTGGCGCTGTCCGAGGCGCCGCCACCGAGCCCCGCGATAGGGATTGGCAACCCGCCAACCTTCCGAAAACAACCGCTGCTCGGCGATCGGGCCGCGGCTGGCCCGCCCTACCGGTCCCATCACATCACTCGCCAGACGGTCCGCCACCGCAGGTCTGTTGAAACATTCAAGATCAGCTTGGGCCGTGCCGAACGCGCGGCGAAGGGCCTACAAAACGATCCGCAAAAACCGGCAGCACGCTAAACAGTGCTTCAACGTAATGGTTCGCTCCGCTTCAGATCAACCCGCTCAGCGGCGAGGACGCATCGGCATACATACGCCGTGGCATGCGCCCAGCCAGATAGGCCTCTCGACCGGCGATCACGGCGTGTTTCATCGCCCTGGCCATGCGGATCGGATCGCGGGCCTCGGCGATGGCCGTGTTCATCAGCACGCCGTCGCAGCCGAGTTCCATGGCTACTGCGGCGTCCGACGCGGTGCCGACCCCAGCGTCGACCAGCACCGGCACCTTGGCCTGTTCGACGATCAGGTGGATGTTCAGCCGGTTTTGGATACCCAGGCCCGAACCGATCAGGGCGCCCAGGGGCATGATGGCCACTGCCCCGGCGTCCTCCAGCTTGCGGGCGTAGACCGGGTCGTCGCTGCAATAGACCATCACCTGAAAGCCCTCGGCGACCAGCAGCTTGAGAGCCCGCAGGGTCTCCTCCATGTCGGGATAAAGAGTCTTGGTGTCCGAGAGCACCTCAAGTTTGACCAGCTCCCAACCTCCGGCTTCGCGGGCTAGACGCAGGGTGCGCACCGCCTCCTCGCCGGTGAAACAGCCGGCGGTGTTGGGCAGGAAGGTGTAACGGTCGGGCCGGACGTAATCGACCAGCATCGGCTGGCTGGGATCGGACAGGTTCACGCGCCGCAGCGCCACCGTGACGATCTCCGCGCCGGACGCCTCGGCGGCGGCGGCGTTGACCGCATAGTCCTTGTATTTGCCGGTGCCGATAATCAGCCGCGACCGGAAGGTCCGCCCGGCCACCGTCCAGTTGTCGTCTTCCAGAGGGATCGTCCCATCCATTATCCGCCTCCGATAAAATGCACGATCTCGATGCGGTCGTCCTCGGCCAGCAGGGTCGATGCATAGGCCGAGCGCGACACGATGGCGAGATTGCGCTCCACGGCCACCTTGCGCGGGTCCAGGCCCAGTGCGGCCACCAGGGCGGCGACATCAGGCGTCCCCTCGAAGGACCTGGCCTCGCCGTTAACCGTCAACCGCACCGTGTTCCGCTCCAGCCGAGCCCCAAGATGGCGGTCCGCTTGTGACCCTGACCCATGGCCGTTACAAGGCCCTCAGAAGGGCGCGGGAGCCGAATGTCGAAACCGATCTTTGTACTCAACGGCCCCAATCTCAATCTTTTGGGCGTCCGCGAGCCGCACATCTATGGTCACGAGACCCTGGAGGATGTTCGCGCGCGCTGCGAGGCGCGGGCATCGTCGTTGGGGCTGGATCTGGTCTTTCGCCAGACGAATCACGAAGGCGAGCTGGTCGACTGGGTGCAATCGGCGCGAACCGAGGCATGCGGCCTGGTGCTCAACCCCGCCGGCTACGGACACACATCGGTTGCCTTGCTAGACGCGCTCAAGAGTCTCTCGATCCCCGTCGTCGAATGTCATCTCTCCAATCCCGCAGCGCGCGAATCGTTTCGTCATCACAGCTATGTTTCCCTAGCCGCCACCGGCATGGTGTGCGGCTTCGGCCCGGCGGGCTATGAACTGGCGATCGAGGCGGTCCATGGCCTGTGCGCCAAATTCTGACCGGAACCCAAGGTTCAGGCCCTCAACAGCAAGGCAATCCCGACGATGAGCGAAGCCGATACGCCCAGCGCAGAGACCCGGACGGAAGAATCGATCGACGCGCGTCTGGTGCGTGAACTGGCCAATGTGCTCAACCAGACCGCTTTGAGCGAAATCGAGTTCGAGCGGGGCGACCTGAAGATCCGGGTGGCCAAGACCCTGACGGCGGCTCCTGTCGCCGCACCGATGGTCCTGGCGGCGCCGGCGGCGGTCGCCTACGCTCCGGGGGAGCCGCCGACGGCCACGCCGCCCCCGGACAAGCCTCCCGGCGACGCGGTCAAATCCCCCATGGTCGGCACAGTATATCTTCAGTCCCAGCCGGGCGCCCCGCCCTTCATCAAGGTTGGCGACAAGGTCAGCCAGGGCCAGACCCTGTTGCTGATCGAGGCCATGAAGACCATGAACCCGATCGCCGCCACTACCGCTGGAACCGTGCTGGAATTGCTGGTCGCCGACGGTCAACCGGTAGAATATGGCGAGCCGCTCGTGGTCATCGGCTAAGGTCATGTTCGAGAAAATTCTGATCGCCAACCGCGGCGAGATCGCCCTGCGAATCCACCGAGCCTGCAAAGAAATGGGCATATTGACGGTGGCCGTGCATTCGGAGGCCGACGCCAGCGCCATGCATGTGCGCCTCGCCGACGAGAGCGTCTGCATCGGCCCGGCGCCGGCCTCGAAAAGTTATCTGAATATCCCCGCCATAGTCTCCGCCTGCGAGATCACCGGCGCCCAGGCCATCCACCCCGGCTATGGTTTTCTATCCGAGAATGCGCGGTTCGCCGAGATTCTGGCTGCTCACGGCTATACCTTCATCGGCCCCAAGCCCGAACATATCCGGGTGATGGGCGATAAGATCGC
>JAYTXV010000126.1:0-3431 GCA_043742805.1 Caulobacteraceae bacterium
CGCCTTCCTCCAGACGTCCCGCGTCCTCCAGACGTCGCGCCCAGGACCGCAGTTGGTCCAGGCCCTCAACCACGGTGGCCAGCCACGCGAAGCCGTGCACCGCGCGCTGTTCGCGCTCGATAAGGGCCGCCTCCACCTTGCCGCCGGGCGCGACGCGCGCCCGAACCGTCGCCCGCGCGGCGTTCCGATAGTCCCGCGCGGCGAGGACCGCCCGATCCGCACGCGCCAGCAGCGCCGCGACATCCGTCATCGTCGTCATATTGTTCAGAACCCTGCCCTGGCGGTCATCGCCACCGCGCCGTCGCAACGGATCGCCTGCACCTCGCCGACCTCGCTCCCCTGCGCCAGATAGATCGGCTGACCGCAGAAAAGTGGCGCCATGGCGCGGAATTCAAAACGGCGGATCGGCTTACCCGCCCGCCTCTCCGCCAGAGCGAAGAGCTTGGCGGCGGTAAAGGGGCCATGCACGACCAGGCCCGGATAGCCCTCCTCTCCCGTCGCGTAGGGAGCGTCATAGTGGATGCGATGAGAATTGAAGGTCACTGCTGAGAATCTCATCAGGTCGACCACACTGGGGCTCCAGACCTCGGCGTTCCGGTGCGGCGGCGGGTCGGTCGGGACGGGGGGCGGCGTGGGCTCGCCGGGACCCCGGTAGACGATTGTCTGGCGTTCGGTGAGGCGCTCGGCGCCGTCTTGTGAAAGCACCCGATCAACCTCGACGAATACCAGATCGCCGGACTTCCCGGACCGGTGGCGCACGTCGGCCACCGTGATCGAGAGCTCGGCTTCGGCATCCAGGATCATCGGCGCCGAAAAGCTCATCACGGCGCTGGCGAACATCCGGCGGGGCAGGCGGACGGCGGGAAGCAGGCCGCCGCGGCGGGGATGGCCGTCCAGATCTATGCTCTCGGGTCCCACCGTCTCGACGAACCACGCCCACTGGCCGAGCGGGGGCTGGCTCCTGGCTACGTCCATGTCGGCGCCCTGCGCGGCGGCGAAGCGGCGCAGCATCTCACTGTCCAGGCGCTGGCGACGAATCTCTGTGCGCCCGATGTGGGCGCTCCAGGCCTCGATCTCGTCCGGCCTGATCGATCCGGCGTCTGCTCCGCTCATCCTGGTTTCATCCCCTGCCGCGCCCGAACCTTAGCGGAGTTGCCGAACCGTGACCAAGCCCAATGGCGTTCATCGCCTCGCCATCCGAGCGCAGGAGACGCTAGGCCGTTAGTCCCTCGTCGCGGAGACGGCGGATTTCGGCGGTTGGCAGGCGCAGGATGTCGGTGAGGACTTCCTCCGTGTCACGGCCAAGTGAAGGCGCCGGCGGCGTCGCTCGGCGTGTATCCCCGGGCAGCGTCGCGGCGGCGCCGGGGGCAGGATACCTGTGTCCGCTAGGGTGATCGATCTCGGTGAAGATCGGGTTCGCGGCGTTGAAATAGGGGTCGCTGTTCACCGCTGTCTTGAGGCTCTGGTAGGGGCCCCAGGTGACGCCCTTGGTTTCGAAGGCGCGGGCCAGGGTTGCGGCCTCCTGGGCGGCGAAGGCAGGTTCGAACAGCGGAATAAGCTCGGCGCGATGGGCGAAGCGCACGCCTTCGTCGCGGGCGAAGCTGACGCCGAGTTCGGCTTCCAGCGCCGCGATAGGCTCGGCGAGGCCGAGCGCCTCGACCAGTCCCGTCCACTGGCGGGGGGTGATCGCCACCACCATCAGGCGACGGCCATCGGCGGTGACGAAATCGCGTCCGAACGCGCCGTAGAGGTCGTTCCCTGAACGCCGCCGGTCGTGACCCGAGGTCGCCACCTCGCCGATCTGGCCCAGGTGACCGAGGCTGGCGATGGCTAGGTCCGAAAGCGGAATCCGCACCTCCCGGCCTTGGCCCGTGGCTCGCCGCGCCCGTTCGGCGGACACCAGCGCGAAAGCGGCATAGGCGCCGGCCAACAGGTCCCAGGCCGGAAGCACGTGATTCACCGGCCGATCGTTGTCCGCCGGTCCGGTCATCTCTGGCACGCCCACGGCGCAGTTGACCGTATAGTCCACGGCGGGACGCCCGTCCGGCCATCCCATCACTCGCACGCAGACGAGATCGGCTCGCCGGGCGCGCAGCCGCTGGTACGAAAGAAACCCTTCGGCGGGGAAGTTGGTGACGAACAGGCCGCCGTTCTCGCCCGGCGCCGTGGCGATCGCCGCGGCCAGCTCGCGGCCTTCCGGACGCGACAAATCCAGCGCCACCGATTTCTTCGCCTTGTTCAGTCCCTCCCAATAGAGACTGGCCCCGCCGCCCGGCGCCAGCGGCCAGCGGCGAAAATCAGGACCGCCCCCGATCTGGTCGATGCGAATCACTTCGGCCCCCATCTGCGCCAGGTGCAAGCCGCAAGACGGTCCAGCGATGAAAGCAGCTGCTTCCACGACTCGCATTCCGGATAGAAGATCGTACATCGAGGCTCCGAGGTGTTCTCAGCGGGAGAGTGTGCCGGACTCACGCGGATAGCCGCGGACGAAACGGCTTTGACCGCATCCTAAGCTCGGTTCAAGTCGAGATGTTGCCAGCGCCTCACCGGCCATCGCAGACAAATATAGGCGTGGGATCGCTATGGCTTTCGGGCGCCGGCATGGGAAGCGACACCCATCAACTTCAACGCCCCGCGCAGTAGCAGGCCGCCGAGCATCGTCGCCAGAAGAACCAGGGGCACGCCCATATCGAACATCAGTGTCTGGGCGCCATGATCGCGGGCGTAGAGCGCTCTCACGACCAGCGCGATAAGGGTTATCCCGACCGCACCGCTCAGGAAAGCGAACAATCGACAGGTCCAGGGCTTCATCCTCTACCTCCCAGTGCCGCGGTCGGCTTGCCGTCTGACGACGATCATTACCGATTTGTGAGGGCAGGTTGGCACGCCTGTATGATCCAGATCAAGAGGGCCGTGTTTCTTGAGCCGCCCCCGGCCCAGCGCCTCGGGCGTCGTTGGCGACCAGGTGTTGCGCGCCCGACACCCGCCTGACGATCAGATCGGTCGGAAACACAAAACGCGTTGTGATATTGCCAAGCCCGGACCGGCGCGGCAAGGTCCGCGCCAAGCGGTGGCCGTGGCGCCGCGCGGGAGGTGACATGGCGATCCTGGACAAATTCGGTCTCGATGGACATGCGGCGGTGGTGACCGGCGCCGGACGGGGTATCGGCCGGGCGATCGCGCTCGGACTTGCGGAGGCCGGCGCGGATGTCGTGGTGGCGGCGCGGCGGACGGCCGAGATCGAGGCGGTGGCGGCGGAGATACGCGCCCTGGGCCGTAAGGGCGTGGCGATTACCACTGACATGATGGACATGGCCCAGATCGACCGCCTGGCGGCAGAAGCCGAAAAGGCGCTCGGCAAGCTGACTATCTGGGTCAATAACGCCGGCGGCGCCGATGACCGCACGATCCGCAACCTGATCGACGTGCCG
>JAYTXV010000127.1:0-3062 GCA_043742805.1 Caulobacteraceae bacterium
TGGTGGAGCCGTGGGGAATCGAACCCCAGACCTCCTCATTGCGAACGAGGCGCTCTACCATCTGAGCTACGGCCCCTCCCTTGGGAAGGAAGAGGGCGCGACATAAGGGGTGAGGGGTGGTCAAGTCAAGAATGCCCGATCGGCCAAAGCCGCGCCCGCCTTGCGCCGCCTGCTTGCGCCCTTGGAGGCGTCCGCATACTTAAGACCGCATTGAAGCCCATGGGTCCCGCATGCACGCCATTCTCAACTTCCTTGAATATATCGTTCAGGGCCTGCTTCAGCTCATACTCTTCGTGGTCATCGCCTACGCCATTCTCAGCTGGCTGATCGCCTTCAACGTCGTCAACACCCGTAACAACGCGGTGTGGCAGATTTCGCGGTTCCTGGAGGCGGTGGCCCGGCCGATGCTGCGGCCGTTTCAACGGCTGCTGCCGAACATGGGCGGCATGGATTTCTCGCCGATCCTGCTGTTCCTGGTGATCGGCGGCGTGCAGAGATTCCTGGTTCCGGCCCTTTTCGGCTTCCTGCACACCCTGTTGGGCGGCAGCGGTTCGGTGATCTGACAACCGACGCCGGGGCGGACGCAAACCAATAGGAGAAAACGCCATGAGTACGATGAAACGCTGGGTTCTGAAGCGCCGTCCCCACGGCGAGATTCAACCGGGCGACATGGAACTGATCGACGAGCCGATCCGCGACCTGGCCGATGGCGAGGTGCTGGTCCGCACCGTCTATCTGTCGCTCGATCCCACCAACCGCATCTGGATGAGCGACCAGGACCAGTATTTGCCGCCGGTCCAGATCGGCGAGACCATGCGTGGCGGCGGCGTCGGCGTGGTGGAGCGTTCGCGCTCCGACCGCTTCAAACAGGGCGACGTGGTCAATCCGGGCCTGGCCGGCTGGGCGACCCACGCCATCGCCCACGAGTCGACGGTCAATCCGGTTCCGATAATTCCCGGCGTGCCGCTGACCGCGTTCATGAGCGTGTTGGGCGGCACCGGCCTGACCGCCTGGTTCGGTATGATCGATATTGGTAAACCCCAGGCCGGCGAGACGGTGGTGGTGTCGTCCGCCGCTGGCGCCGTCGGCTCGATCGCCGGCCAACTGGCCAAGCTGCGCGGCGCCCGGGTGATCGGCATCGCCGGCGGCAAGGCCAAGTGCGACTGGCTGGTCAACGACTGCGGGTTCGACGGCGCCATCGACTATAAGAACGAAGACGTCGGCGCCGCCCTCGACCGCCTGTGCCCGAACGGCATCGACGTCAACTTCGAGAACGTCGGCGGCGAGATCATGGAGGCGGTCTACAGCCGCATGAACAACTTCAGCCGCATGGCCCTCTGTGGCATGATCTCCACCTACAACCAGGAAGGGTCGATCAAGGGCCCCAGCGATTTCGGCCGCATCCTGATGCACCGGATCATGATCAAGGGTTTCATCATCATCGACTACCTGCCCCGGGCCGCCGAGGCCTTCGCCGAGCTCGGTCCGCTGGTGGCGTCGGGACAGTTGAAGTGGAAGGCCCACGTCGAGGACGGCCTGGAGAACGCCCTTGATGCCGTCGGTCGCCTGTTCACCGGCGATCACGAGGGCAAGCTGTTGATCCGGGTGTCGCCGGAACCCTGAGCGAAACCCGAAAATCGGGAACGATCCGGCCGCCCTGGTCGTTCTGCGAGGTGGCTTTCGCAAGGATCGTCTTTTGAATTCACCCGCCGGCTCATCCCCGAGAAGCCCCGTGCCAAGGCGTGCTCGCTGGTTCGTCTGGGTCGTTGGCGTGCTTGCCTTGGCCGTGATCGTGTTTTTGCTGCTGTTCCAATGGAACTGGCTTCGCGGGCCGCTGTCCCGGGAAATCTCGGCCCGCATCCATCGGCCGGTGACGATCACCGGCGATCTGGTCGTTCACCCTTGGTCATTCTCGCCGTCCGCCACCATCAACGGCCTGGTGATCGGCAATCCGGCCTGGGCCGGCGCCCTGCCGCTGGCGACTCTGCCGCGCCTGACGGTCCAGGTGGAGCTGGCGCCGTTGCTGGCGGGCCGGGTGGTTCTGCCGTTCGTCGAGGCTGATCAGCCCGACATCGGCCTGCTGATCGACGGCGGCGGGCAAAGTAACTGGGTGTTCAATCCCAATCAGCCGGTGAAACTGCCGGCCATCGGCCACCTGATCATCGAGAACGGCGCTGTCCGATACACCGACGTCCGCCGCCGAATCGTGTTTTCCGGCGTGGTGTCGTCCAATGAACGCGAAACCGGATCGAACCGGGGCTTTTTCGCCCTGGATGGCGGTGGCTCGATGGCCAAGGCCTCGTTCACCGTTCACGTGCTCGGCGGTCCGCTGGTCAATGTCGACCCGACCCGCCCCTATGATTTCGACGCCCGGATCGCCAGCGGACCGACCCACGTCAGTCTGGTCGGCCACATCCCGCACCCGTTTGATTTTGGCGTTCTCACGGGAACGTTCACCGCCAGCGGACCCGATCTTTCCGACCTGTATCATATCACCGGATTGGCCCTGCCCAGCACCCCTCCCTACAACCTGTCGGCGGGCTTCCGGCGCGACAAGGCGGTATTCAGCCTACGCGGCATCCACGGTCGCCTGGGCAACAGCGATTTGGCCGGCGATCTGTCGGTGGACGACAGCAGCGGCCGACCGTTGCTGACTGCGGGACTGTCGTCGCGCCGCCTGCGCCTCGTCGATCTGGGAGCCACCATCGGCGCCGTCCCCAAGCATCTCGCCGACCACTTGGTGTCTCCCGCCCAGGCGGCCATGGCCGTGAAGCTTCGCGCCGAACATCGCATCTTGCCCGACTCCCATCTTGCCGTGGACCGGGTTCGCGGCATGGACGCCAAGGTGACCTACAAGGCCGAGAGCATCGAAGCGGGAAAAGTGCCGATCCGGGGCCTGAGTTTCAAATTGACGCTCGACCACGGGGTTCTCACTCTGGACCCCCTCGACCTGACCCTGCCCCAGGGACGGTTGGCGGGGACGATACGGATCGATGCGCGCGGACCCGTCCCCACCGAGGGGATCGACCTGCGCCTGACCAATGGACGCCTCGAGACCTTGA
>JAYTXV010000128.1:0-1544 GCA_043742805.1 Caulobacteraceae bacterium
AAAAGGCCGGTTGAAGCGATGACTCGGGCCTGATTCACTCTCTTGGCGACAGGAGAGATGGCCATGATGGGTGATCGTCGAGTCGACCAGGCGGCGCTGTTTTACGAGTTCTCGCTCGACGGCCACGTGCCCACCGATCACATGCTCAGGGCGATTGATCGCTTCGTGGACCTGGACGGCCTGCGAGCGCATGTGGCGCCGTTCTACAGCTCGATCGGCCGCCCCTCGATCGATCCGGAGCTGCTGATCCGGATGCTGATCGTCGGCTACTGTTTCGGGATCCGGTCGGAGCGGCGGCTGTGCGAGGAGGTGCATCTAAACCTCGCCTATCGCTGGTTCTGCAGGCTCGGCCTCGATGGCGACGTGCCGGATGACTCGACCTTCTCGTAGAACCGCCATGGCCGGTTCCGTGACAGCGATCTGCTGCGCCATTTGTTCGAGACCGTCGTGGCCCGCTGCATGACCGAGGGCCTGGTCGGCGGTGAAGGCTTCGCCGCCGACGCCAGCCTGATCAAGGCCGACGCTAACCGTCAGCGCGGCGTCCCGGGCGCCGCAGGGCTTCCGCCAGAGGCGGCGAGCCGCGCCATCGACGAGTATCTGGCGGTGCTCGATGACGCCGCCTTTGGCGGGGCGACGCCGGTCGTTCCGAAGTTCATCTCGCCGGCCGATCCGGCCGCCAGATGGACCGGCGCCGACAAGGGACCGGCTTACTTCGCCTATTCCACCAACTATCTGATCGACCTCGATCACGCCGTGATCGTCGATGTCGAAGCCACCACAGCCATCCGCCAGGCCGAGGTTGGGGCGGTCAGGACCATGATAGAGCGGGTGGCCGAGCGCCACGATTTACAGCCCGCGCGGCTTGCCGCTGATACCGCCTACGGCTCGGCCGAGATGCTCGACTGGCTGATCAACAAGCGCAAGATCGCGCCGCATATCCCGGTCATCGATAAGTCCGGCCGCGACGACGGGACCTTCGCCCGCAGCGACTTCATCTACGACCCAGCCGCCGACACCTATCTCTGTCCGACCGGCAAAACCCTGAAGCGCAACCGGCGCGCCTTCCGAACGCCACGGCCGAACGCCCCGCCGGACGACACCTATCGCTATCGCGCCACCAAGGCCGATTGCGACACCTGCGATCTGAAGAGCCGCTGCTCGCCCAACACGCCGGCGCGCAAGGTGACCCGCTCGATCTACGAGAGCGCCAGGGACCTCGCCCGGGAGATCGCCAAGACCGACGCCTACGTCACCTCAAGACGAGAGCGCAAGAAGGTCGAGATGCTGTTTGCCCACCTCAAACGGATCCTGAAGCTCGACCGCCTGCGGCTCCGCGGCCCCCAAGGCGCCCGAGACGAGTTCCACCTCGCCGCCACCGCCCAGAACCTGCGCAAACTCGCCAAGCTCATCCCGCCCCCGAGCCTAGCAACCGCCTGAGGCGCGGCCAACGCCGCTCACGCCGATCTACCTCCGAGACTGGCGGCCGCCTTTTTCAACGGAATCAGTCAGAAACAGACGTTCGCGCCCGTTATGTTCCCCATTTG
>JAYTXV010000129.1:0-21217 GCA_043742805.1 Caulobacteraceae bacterium
CGCGCTGGCGGATCGCCTCGTCCGAGGTGCGGACCAGGCAGAAGATCCAGTCGGCGTAGTTGGCGTGGGTGGTCCAGATCTTGTGGCCGTTGCAGACAAGGGCGTCGCCATCGTCGCGGGCGCTCATCCGCAGCGAGGCCAGGTCCGAGCCCGATCCCGGCTCCGAATAGCCCTGGCACCAGAATTCCTCGCCCGACAGCATCGGCGGCAGGAACCTTGCCTGCTGTTCGGGCGTGCCGTGGCCTATCAGCACCGGGCCGCACATGCCCACACCCATCGGCGACACCGGCGGCGTTCCGGCGCGCGCGGTCTCAGTGGCCCAGATATGGCGCCGGGTCACCGACCAGGCTTGGCCGCCGAATTGCACCGGCCATGCCGGCGCTGCCCAGCCCCTGCGGTGCAGGATGCGCTGCCAGGCCATTGACGGGGCGAAATCGGCATAGACGCTGGTCAGGCTGCGGCCCACCCGGCGCAGGTCGTCGGTCAGTTCGGCCCCCAGAAAGGCCCGCACCTCGTCGCGGAACCGCGCGTCGTCGTCGCTCCAGGCGATCTGCATCAGTCCAGCGCGCAGATCACGCCGGCGGCTGCGTCGGTGTAGGCGCCGGCCGTCCAGGCCACCTGGCCGTTGACCACCACGGTGTGGATACCGATGGCGTCGCGGATATAGCGCATACCGCCACCCGGCATGTCGAACACCGGCCGCTCCTCGCCCCGGGCGATGCTGTCGGCGTCGAACACCACCACGTCGCCGGCCCAGCCCTCGCGCAGCCGGCCCCTGTTCTTCAGGCCCCAGATTTCGGCGGTGTCGGCAGTGATCTTCCTCACGGCTGCTTCCAGGGTCATCGAACCGGACTTGCGGACATATTCGCTGAACAGATAGCCGGTGTCGCCATAGGTGGCGAAGGAGGCCAGGTGCGCGCCGCCGTCGCTGGCGCCGACGTGGACCAGGGGGTTGGCCAGCATCGGCCCGATCCGATCCGTCGCGTCGTGGCCGCGATTGGCGGCGAGGAATGCGATGTCCAGGTCGTGTTCCAATGAGAGACTGATCAGAGCGCGGGCCGGGGTCTCGCGCCGTTCGACGGCGATCTCGCCCAGCGTGCGGCCGACCATGGCCTCCGGCGCGCGATCGCCGCCCCGCACGATCAGGTCGCTCATAAAGCGCTCGCCGCCGTCGGGACCGGTGTCTGCGACCATTTTTTCCACTGTTTCGGGATTGGTCAGGGCGGCCAGGCGCTCGGTCATCGGCAGGCGAAGGATGCGGACCCACCGGGGTAGCCGGCCGAAGAACAGGCTGGGGCGCAGCAGGGAGAAACTGATGTCGATGGGCCGGGTCTGCATCTGCGGCCACACCCGGGCGCCGCGCGCGAACTGTTCGGCGATCCGGGCCAGGGCGCGCGGGGCGTTGTCCGGCGTGGCCTGGTTGTCGAATACCGGCGACAGCGTCGTGGCGATGCCGTGCTTGATGGACAGATCGGCCAGCTGGTCGATCCGGGCGATTGTGATGTCGATGTCGTAGAATTCGGGCACGATCTGCAGCATGCGGCCGAATTCGCCCAGCACGGCGCACAGGCCGTCCAGCTCCTCGAAGGCGGCGAAGCGGCTGGGGACGGGCCTGCCATTCTGATCGACGTCCACGAAGCTGGTCGAAAGGCCCACGGCGCCGGCTTCGAGGCATTCGCGCAGCAGATCGCCCATCGCGGTGATTTCATCTGGTGTGGCAGCCCGTCGGCCGGCTTCCTCGCCCATCACCCACAGGCGGATGACGCTGTGGCCGACCAGCGGCGCGACATTGATCGCCAGCTTCTTCTCCAGCGCGGCGCGATAGCCGGCGAAGTCCTCCCAGGTCCAATCGAAGGCCTGGGTAAAAGCCTCGGGCGGCATTTCCTCGATCTGCTGGAACATGCCCACCACGGAGGCGCGATCGCCGGCGCGCAGCGGCGCCAGGGAGAGCGAGCAATTGCCGGGCACGATCGAGGTGATCCCGTGTTCCAGAGCTGGCTTCGCGGCGCCGTCCCACAGCAGCTGAACGTCGAAATGCGTGTGCGGATCGATGAATCCCGGCGCGACCACGCGGCCCCGGGCCTCGACCACCCGGTGGGCGTCGCCGGAAAGTCCCGGCCCGATGCCGGCGATCCGGCCGTCCTTCAGCGCGACGTCTGCGAGGTAGCCGGGTGTCCCGGAGCCATCGACCACCAGGCCGTTCTTGATCAGGATGTCGAACATGTCAGGAGCCTCCGAAAACCGTTTCCGCCAGAATGCGCCGCCAGGGCCGTCCCACCAGCGCCTCGATGCCGCCGCCACCCGATCCGGCCGTCAGACGAAGGCCGGTTTCGGCGTCGAGCGTGACCGTGGCGACCACGCCGTTCTCGTGCCGGACACGCAACACCAGTTCCGCCTCGCCATCGTGACCGGCCGCGATCTCCGCTGCCACGATCATCGCTTCGGAGGGTTCCGCCATGGGAGTCAATCAAGCCTGGCGACCTTGGGGCGGTTCGACGAAAACCACATCGCTGCCCAGCAGCAGGCCGCGCGGCCGGCGCATGGCGAAGATGTGCAGGTTCCAGCTCTTGATCCGCTCCACCGCGCTATCGAGCGGCTCGGCGGGAAGGGCTCGGGCGGCGATCTGTTCGACGGTGTCATCGATCGCGGGGGTCACGAACCGACGTTGTGTGGTCAAGGACATCTGAAAGCGGCGCCACCCTGTTCTGGTTTGTTAATTCTGGAGTGTCAGGAAACGCTCCACCGATCAACCTGCGCTGAGCCTTCCGAGCTAGCCGGGCTCGATCAGGGGCACGGCCCCCTAGGCGCGGATCGCTGGGACCGATGACCTGTTCGGCGGACCGAATCGGCCTTCGAGTCCGCGTCGACAGGCCTTAAGGCTCTGGTCCGATGAGAGAGCCCCTGAACACAACCGATGGCCGGGTCGCATTGGCCCCCGATGTCGAGGCTTGGCTCCGCGCCGGCGCCGGTGGCATCGCACCCTGCGAGGGCGTGATCGAGACCTCGATCTCATGGATTTTTCTGTTCGGAGATCGCGCGCTGAAGCTCAAGAAGCCGGTCGATCTGGGGTTTCTCGATTTCACCTCGGCGCCGAAGCGCCGGTGGGCCTGCGACCGCGAACTGACATTCAACCTGGCCACGGCGCCGGACATTTATCGCCGCGTCCACGCGATCACCCGGGACAGGATGGGCGCCCTCGGGTTCGACGGCGCCGGTGACGTGGTGGAATGGGCGCTGGAGATGCGCCGGTTCGATGAAACGGCGGTTCTCGCCGACCGGCTGGCCGTGGTGGATGGGGCCTTCGCCGAGAGCCTGGGGCGGGACGTGGCGCGTTTCCACGCGCGGTCTTCGCTGGCCCCGAAACGCGGTGGCGCGGAGGGCCTAGCCTATGTCCTGCGCTCGAATGCGCAACTGCTTCGATCCGAGGTCGCCGATCTAGGGACGGAGCCGGTGGAGCGGCTTCTGGCGGCCACGGACGCGGCGTTCGCGGCGGTGGCGCCTCTGCTGGACCGGCGCCTGAGCCAGGGTTTCGTCCGCTGCTGCCATGGCGACCTTCACCTGGGCAACATCCTGTTGGAGTCCGGCGCGCCTATTCTGTTCGATTGTATCGAGTTCAATGACGGCCTGCGCGAGATCGACGTCCTCTATGATATCGCCTTCCTGTTGATGGACCTGAGCTTTCGCGGCGCGCCGGAGGCCGCCAACCGGGTTCTCAACGGCTGGCTGGACGAGGCCGCGCGGAGCTTCGAAGCCGTGCTCTGGCAGGACTTGGCGGCTTTGCCGCTGTTTCAATCCGTGCGGGCTGCGGTTCGCGCCCACGTCAACGCGTTAGAGGGCCGGCGCCAGGAATCGGCACGCTATCTCGCGGCCGCTCAAGCCTATCTGAACCCATCACCGCCCGTTCTGATCGCGGTGGGTGGCCTGTCCGGCTCGGGAAAGTCGACGCTATCCCGAGCGCTGGCGCCGTCGCTCGGCTCGTCGCCGGGCGCGATCGTGCTGCGCAGCGACGAGGTGCGCAAACGCTTGTGGGGACGAGGCCCCACCGATCGATTGCCGGCGCCCGCCTACACGCGGGAGGCGAGCGACGCCGTCTATGACGAACTGTTCGCCACCGCCGGGGCCTGCCTCGCGGCCGGACGCGCCGTGATTGTGGACGCGGTGTTTCTGAGAGCTGAAGAACGCACGCGAATCACGGCGCTCGCGGCGCGGGCGGGGGTTGGGTTTCATGGTGTCTGGCTGGAGGCGCCGGCCGAAACGCTGCTGGACCGGATCGCGGGCCGCCAGGCCGACGCCTCAGACACAGACGCGCGGGTTTTGGGTCTGCAGCTGGAACAAGACCCAGGTCCTATCGCGTGGCTGCGACAAGGCGACGTAAATACGGCGGGTGGGGTGGCCAGACTTCGGCTTCGACTGGGCTTGTCCGGAGACCCGTCGACGCCCTGATATTCCCTAAGGGTCGCATCTTTACTGGGCCGGCGAGAGATGGGACCTATTACGGGTCTGGGACGTTTACAGAAGCACCAAGCCTTAAATCATCGTTCTGGAACGGAATTCATGACCTATTCAGGTATCATTACCCACGTTCAGCCCGGCCCGGACGCCGCGCCCCGGCTTGCCTGCGCCCGCGATCTCGCCATCCGCTTTGGCGCGCGATTGATCGGCGTGGCCGCCGAGATGATCCCGCCCCTGGCTTTCGACAACGGCTTTTATTCGGTGGATGCGGGGTGGTCGGTCGCCATGCGTGAGGGCATTGAGGAACAGCTGGTCCTGGCCCACGAGGTATTCAAACGTGAGACCGCCGCTCTGCCGGCCTCTGACGCCGTCTGGCTCAGCGGCATAGATTCGCCCACGCCGGTTCTGGCCGCCGCCTCGCGCGCGGCCGATTTGATCGTGGTCGGCGGCGCGCCCCGCCATGAGGACAGCGCCTATCGCGATGTGTCATCGGCGGCCTTGACCGTTCAGGCCGGTCGGCCGGTGCTGGTGGTCCCACCCGCAGGTCGTGACCTAAGCGCCCGGAAGATCGTGCTGGCTTGGCGGGATAAGCGGGAAGCCCGCCGCGCCCTGTCCGACGCCCTGCCATTCCTGGAAGCCGCCGAGGGCGTGCTGGTGTTGGAAATCTGCGACCCGGAAGATGCGGTGGACGCGCGCATCCGCACCGACAACGTCGCCGCGGCGCTGGCCCGGCGGGGCGTCCCCGCCGAGGCGCGGGTGACGGTTCATGATCACGCCGCCGCCGCCCAGCGCATTCTCGAAGCCGCCACGGCTTTCGGCGCGGATCTGATCGTTCTTGGCTGTTATGGTCACACCCGGCTTGGCGAGTGGGTGTTTGGCGGGGTCACCCGCGACCTGCTTGCCCAGGATGACGTCTTTCTGTTGCTCAGCCACTAGGCCGTGAAACGCTCGACGCCCGCCCGGGCCAAGGCCGCCGCCGCCGCCAGCAGCAGGATGCGGATCATCAGGGTCTTGTTCAGGCCGATCTTAGACCCCCGGCCAGGGGTGGGGTAAAAGCCGTCGCATCCGAAGGAGGGCGTATGCCCAGATGGTTGATCCTGGCGTGGGCGGTGATTGTGGCCGCGTCGGCCTGCCAGGGCGCCGAGCCGTTGACTTCGACGCCGGGCCTGTTGGCCATCGAGCGGCGATTCGACGAGCTGAAACCCGAGGCGACCTGGAAGCTCGGCGGGACCGCCGACTGGGTCGAGATCGCCGCCCACGCGGTTTGGGTCGGGGTCGGCGGACCCAACCGCATTGCGCGGATCGATCCGGTCGCCAGCCGCGTCGCGGGGACGGTGGACCTTCCCGGACAGGCCTGCGCGGGGCTCACTTCGGGCTTTGGCCGGCTCTGGGTTCCCGTGTGCGGGGTCGCCGGCGCGCCCAACGTCCTCGCCGAGATCGATCTGGCCACCACCCGGCTGATTCGGGTCCTGCCGATCGGCCCGGCCGCCGAGGAGGGCGGCATCGCGGCCGGCGCCGGCAGTCTCTGGATGGTCACCGATACCCGGGGGAGCCTGGCTCGGATCGATCCGCGCACTGGACAGCCACGCGACATCATCCATCTGCGCCCCGGCTCTTACAATCCGATCTATATCGGCGGTGTCGTTTGGGTGACCTGTGTCGAGGCGAATCTGGTGACGGCGGTCGACGCCCGAAGCGGCATGATTCTGGGCGAGACTCCCACTGGACCACGACCACGCTTTCTGACCGCCGGCGCCGGCTCGATCTGGACTCTGAATCAGGGCGATGGCAGCCTCACTCGCGTCGACCGGGTCTCGCGCCGGGTGATCGCCGACGTGGCCCTGGGCGTAGCCGGACCGGGAGGCGACATAGCCTTCGGCGCCCGGCAAATCTGGGTGACGGTCGCCAAGACCCCGCTCAGCGCGGTCGATCCAATGACCAACAGGCCGCGCCGCCGATGGACCGGGCCAGGCGGTGATTCGCTACGCTTGGGTTTCGGTTCGATCTGGATCACCGACTATCACGCCGGAACCCTGGCCCGCGTCCGGCTGTCGGAAACCCGGCGACCCTAGAGGCAGGTTATCGAGCGGCCTCTGTCACCGCATCCAGCTGGGAGCGCCCGTGCCGGTCTGCATGAAGCCCACCAGCAGGAAGCCCAGCAGCACCAGCCCCATCACAGCCATGCCGATACCCAGGTAAGACTGGAGCTTTTCGGCGATGTGCCTGGGTTTGCGGTGTGTCGCCAGGGGCTTGTGGTCCTCCGGATGAATCCCGTCCTGTTCCATGTTTATCCCTCTGTCTGATGATCTCGCGGTTCGCGTCCAGATCATTCGTTATCTAACTGAAATAGTCTTCGGTTTTGTCGACGTCAATTGTCATGCCGGATCGATCCTTGAAGTAGGTCGTTGTCGGCCGACGAATCGCCAAATCTACGACCGGCGCCGGAGTTTTCGGACGCCACCCAGGAAGATCCCACGCCGGTGTCATCTACCCTTGAACCAGACTAAAGCTTGGCGCCGAGGCACTGAAAGGTTCGGCCACGCCAGCTCTGGTGGACGACAGCTAACGTCAGCCTGACCTTGGGCGCCGGAAGCACCGTCGGGGGGCAGATTTGCGCCCTGAAGGCGGTTTCCGCTATCGCGGTAGGTTATCGGGCCTGCCTTCCGATCGGCCGCCGAATTCGCCTCTGGAGAACAGATTGACGCAAGCGCAACCAGCGTCGGAACCAACCCCGCCGGTCGATGGCCGCCGCCGGCGCACCTTGGACAGCCGGGCGCGGATCATCGCGGCCATGCTGGACCTCACCGAGGCGGGCCATATCTCGGTCAGCGCCGAACTCGTGGCCGAGCGGGCGAGGGTGGGGCTGCGCACCGTTTTTCGCCATTTCAAGGATATGGACAGCCTATATCGAGAGATGTCCCTGGCCGTTGAGGCTCGCCTCAGGGAAGAGATATTCATCGCATCGGCGACCACGGCCTGGCCGGATCGTCTGTCCGAACTGATCGGCCGCCGCGTCGCGGTGTTTGAGCGAATTACCCCCTTCAAGCGGGCGTTGGCCGCTCACCGTCACCGCTCGAAGGTGCTCGAACAGGATATCAAGCGGCTGAATCTGGCGCTTCGCGAGATTTTGGCGGGAGTGCTGCCGCCATCGCTCACGCGGGATCCGATCCTGTTCGAGGCCTTGGATATGATCCTCAGTTTCGAGACCTGGGATCGCCTCCGCCGCGAACAGGGGCTCGAGGCCGGCCAGGCCCGCGCGGTCCTGGAAGTCACGGCGTCACGGCTGATCAACGGGGCCGAAGCCTGAGTTCAGGTCACCGCCGCGCGTTTTGAAAAGCGGGGCTCCAGATATTCGCCTGTCTCCAGCACGGTCCGCAGAATCTCAACGGCGTCCCAGATATCGGTGAACCGCAGATAGAGCGGCGTCATGCCGAACCTTAAGGTATCGGGCGCCCGGAAATCGCCGATCACGCCCCGGGCGATCAGCGCCTGCATGATGGCGTAGCCGTCGGGGTGACGTAGCGAGACGTGGGAGCCGCGCCGGTCCGCCGCCTTGGGGCTCGCCAGTTCCAAGCCCCAGTCGCCGAGTCGCGCCTCCGCCAGAGCGATGAAGGCTTCGCCCAGGGCTAGGCCCTTGGCCTCCACGACGGTCATGTCGAGATCGGCAAACACGTCGATCCCCGCCTCCAGCGCCGTCAGGCCCAGCATTCCGGGCGTGCCGCAGAGCTGCCGGCGGATGTCTGGGGCCGGCCGATAGTCATCGTCGAACGCGAAGGGCTCGGCGTGTCCCAGCCAACCCGACAGGGGCGAGGCCAGCTGGCTCTGCCAGCGTTCGGCGACAAAGGCGAAGCTCGGCGCGCCTGGTCCGCCGTTCAGATATTTGTAGCCGCAGCCCAGGGCGAGGTCGGCGTTGGCGGCGTTCAGGTCGATGGCCAACGCGCCGGCGCTGTGGCTGAGATCCCAGACCGTCAAGGCGCCATGCCGGTGGGCGAGGGCGGTGATCTCGGCCATCGGCCAGCGCTCGGCGGTTTTGTAGTGGACGTGGGTCAGGACCACCGCGGCCGTGTCTTCGTCGATTGCGCCTGGCAGGTCCGCCCTCGCCACGGTTCTGATTTGGACCCGATCGCCCAGCCAAGCCTCAATGCCCTGGAGGATATAGAGGTCGGTGGGGAAATTCCCGGGCTCGGTCAGGATGGTCCGGCGGCCCGGGCGAAGCGCCAGCGCCCCGCACACCAGTTTGAACAGGTTCACCGAGGTCGAGTCGGCGACGATCACCTCGCCGGGCGCCGCGCCGATCAATGGGGCGATCTTGTCGCCGATCCGCGCCGCCGCGCCGATCCAGTCGTGGGTGTTCCAGCTGCGGATCAAGTCCACCCCCCACTGGCGGCCCACCAGATCCTGAACCCTCGCGGCCGTGATTTTGGGCAGGGCGCCCAGGGAGTTGCCGTCCAGATAGATCACGCCGTCGGGCAGGCTGAAGAGGTCGCGGATTTTCGCCAACCCGTCGGCTTCATCCAGCGCCTGGCAGCCCGCGCGCGTCATCGCCTCTCGTCTTGATAAATTCACCGAACGCCTCCAGCCACCGAGATGCTTCCTCATGCCCGGCATCGCGGCGGCTTGGAAGAGCCCGAACGAAGCCTGAATTTTAGGCCTTAATCAGAACGCCTGCGTCATCTTTTTGCGCAAACCCCACACTTCGCAGTCGCAGCATCGGCAGACTTTTCCACCGCGCCGACGCATGGGACAGGGTTGGTGGCGAGTTTGACGCCGCCAGAGGTGGTTGATTGATCGGTTCGAGCCAGGGCTGAGCGCTTCGGTGACCAGGAATGTTCGCGGAAGGCGCCTGCTCAATCCGTCAGGATCAGCGTCATGCTGAATAAGAACGTAAATGAGTAAAATTTACTCAACTAAACAACACTTAAGGGGATATATAAATGAATAAACTTCTCTCTGGCGCGAGTTTGCTGGCCCTGCTGGCTTCAGCGGGTGTGGTTTACGCCGCGGATGAGGCGGCTGACGCCAGCACCGCCCCGGCCGAACTGATTGTCACCGGCACCCGTCAGGTTGGGGTCAAGGCCGCCGACAGCGCCGCGCCGATCGTGGTGATCGGCGCCCAACAGTTGCTCAAGACCGGCGCCACCGACTTGGCCGGCTCGCTACAGTCGAGCGTGCCTTCTCTGAATGTGCAGACCAACGGCGCCGACGCCGCGGCGATCCAGGTACTTGCCGCGCTGCGCGGGCTGAGCCCCAACGACACCCTTGTCCTGGTCAATGGGAAACGCCGTCACACCACCTCCAACCTCGCTGTCGACAGCGGCAGTCCCTATTCGGGTTCGGCGACCACCGACCTCAGCTTCATTCCGGTCGGCGCCATCGACCACGTCGAGGTGCTGACCGACGGCGCCGCGGCGCAATACGGCACAGACGCGATTGCCGGGGTGGTCAACATCATCCTCAAGAAGAGCGCCAGCGGCGGCACGATGACGGCCACCGGCGGCGAGTATTACAACGGTCAGGGCGCGTCCGCCGCCATATCGGTCAACAAGGGCTTCGATCTGGGTGGAAAGGGCTTCGTCAACGTCACGCTTGAGGAGCGTTACCACGACTTCAGCACACTAGGCATTGGTGACAACCGCGTCACCGACGGGAGCGGCGTGATACTTCCAGGTCTCACTTATCCGAAATCGAATGCTGCAAAAAATCCCGATTTTCCCCACATAAATCGTCTAAATGGCGATCCACAGTTCAATCTTTACAATGGTTTCGTCAATGCTGGCTATAATATCACTGACAACATCGAGGCCTATGCCTTCGGCAACTATAGCTATAGGTCCGCCCAACACTATGAAAATTACCGTCTACCGACTAAAGTGCAAGGCACAACGTCGACAGGGGTCGTGGTCTATCCGTTCCCGAACGGCTTCGATCCGCGCGAAAAGTTCGACGAGAAGGACTACTCGCTCACCGGCGGGGTCCGCGGTGACTACATGGGTTGGCACTGGGACCTGTCGAGCACCTACGGCGACAACAACACCCAGGTCTTTGTGGTTAACTCGGCCAACGCCCAGCTTTTCCCCGTTCTGCAGGGCTTGTCCGCCACCCCGATCGTTCCCCAGACCAACTTCTACAACGGCGCCTTCGACGCGACCCAGTGGACCAGCAACCTCGATATCGACAACAGCTTCGCCATCGGCCTGGCGTCTCCGCTGAACGTTGCCATCGGCGGGGAATTCCGCAGGGAAACCTTCGAAATCACGGCCGGAGAGCCGTCATCGTATTACGGCGCGGGCGCTCAGTCGTTCGACGGGTATACGCCTCTCGATCAGGCCGCCTTCCATCGCACCAGCGGCGCAGTCTACATCGACCTTGCCACCGACCCGATCAAGAATCTGCATGTCGATCTCGCGGGCCGCTACGAGAATTACAGCGATTTCGGGGCCACCGAGGTCGGCAAGGCGACCGTGCGCTATGACTTCAACCCGATGTTCGCGATCCGCGGCACAATCAGCACCGGCTTCCGGGCCCCGACCTTGGCCGAAGAGCACTATTCCGGCACTAACGTCAGTCCGACCTCGGCCGACGTCGTGCTGCCGCCGAACTCGATGCCGGCGCTTCTGGCCGGCTTCCAGCCCCTGAAACCCGAGAAGTCCGACAATTACAGCATCGGCTTCGTCGCCCATCCGTTACCGGCTATGCAAGTTACCGCCGATTTCTATGAAATCAGCGTCCGCAACCGCATCCTTGAGAGTGGCTTCCTCTATGGCACCTGCTGTTCGTCTCCGGGCGCTTCGGTAATCTCGCAAGGCGTGCTGAACGCGATCGCCAACAAGGGGGTCACGATCGACTCCGGCCTGAGCTACACCGGTATCTCGCTGTTCGCCAACGCCGCCAACACCCGCACCGACGGCGTTGAAGTCACCGCCAACTATGCCTCCGACTTCGGCGAATATGGCCACGTCGACTGGTCGGTGGGTTTTAACTACAACAAGACGGTGATCTCCAAGGTCTTCGCCCTGCCGGCCGCCACGGCCAATACACCGGCGCAATGCGCGGCGTTACCTGTGTGCAACACCGACTTCCTCACCCCGAATGCGGCCAGCGCCCTGACCAGCGCCACCCCGCGGGAAAAGTTGATTTTGCAAGCCAACTGGACCTTCCAGAAGTTCGCGGTGAACCTGCGCGAAACCATCTATGGTCCGGTCAGCCAATATACCGCCACCGGTTCGCCGGTGCTGCTGTCGATCGGGACCACAGGCATTACCGACCTGGATATTTCATACAATATCACGCCGAACATGAGAGTGTCGGTGGGCGCCAACAACCTGTTCGATCAGATTCCGCCGCTGAAACCGGTTGGATCGAATGGAAAGCCGATCGACGGCGGCCGGGTTTTCCGTGTGCCCAATGGCAACGCCGCCTGGGGCCAGGATGGTGGCTACTATTACGGCCGGGTGTCGGTGAACTTCTAAATGTCGCGGGGCGTGCCGGTCTCAGCCGGCTCGCCCCATGACCGCCAGCGCCCGATCGTTCTCCGCCGACCAGATCGGCTGAACGACGGCGATATCATCGGAATGGGCTCGCCACTTCTCGCTGCTGGGGGCCGAGACCGTATGGCGGGCCAGGGGCAGGGCGTCCCCCAGGCGTCGGTCCCAGGCGATATCCAGAGACGCGCAAAGCCGCGTGACTTCATCCTGCGGCGCCGCGACTAAGGCCTCGTAGCTCACCGTCCGCCAGCGGTCCGCCGGCAGGGTGGCCAGGTCGTCAAGCAGGATGCGGGTGGTGGTTGCCCACTGGCTGGCGACGATCTGGTTGAGCGGCGCGCCGACGAGGCCCCGCCAGCCGGGCGTCAGCAAAAACGACCAGTCGGGGCCTGTCCAGCCCGGGAGCCGCGGGTAGGTGCGAAACCCTTCCGACAGCCAGCCCTCGATCATGCTGGCCAGGGTCGAGCGCGGATCGCGGTGGAGATAGATGAACCGCGCCTCCGGAAAGGCCGTGGCGAGGAACGGAATCCGCAGTGCATTCTTCGGTGTCTTCTCCAGCATACGCACCGCCCCGTCCACCGGGGCCGCGCCGTCGCGGTTGCGCAGCGCCGCCCGAAACCGCTCGCGGAGCAGCCTGACGGTCGCGTCGTCGGCGTCCTCGGCGGTGAGGCGGTTGGACTCCCATCCGCGCGCCGCCGGGCTGACGGCGGGGATAGACTCCATCAGGTTGTGCGACTCGCCGCCGATGGTGGCGAGTCCGGGCGCCGCCGAGAGGGTCTCGAACAGCAGGGTCGAGCCCGACCGCGGTGGGCTGACGATGAACACTGGCCGATCGAACTCGGCGTCCTGGCCCGAGGCCGCCCTGGTCGTGGCCGGGGCCGAGGGCCGCGGCTCGGCCGCGCTCACCGGCGCCACCCTCGACTCGGCGTCCATCGCCCGCGACGTTCCGCCGAGCGCCGACTCGAACACCAGCGCCCGCAGACACCGTCCCAGCCCCATCCCGTTTCTGAGCGGCAGGCCATTCACCCCAAGCGCCTCCAGTCGCGGCCACGTCGACGCCAGCAGCGCGGCGTATTCCGGCCAGGCCGCCTCGTCATCGCCCGATCGCGCCCACAGCGCGTGCCAGCTGGCGCGCAGGCGGTTCAGCACCTGCCCAGCGGGACCGGCCTGGGGATTTCCGGGCGCGACTTCGCTCATCAGGAAACCGAGGTGATCGCGCAGCTCCCACGGCGTCATCACCTTGGGGACGTTGCGGCTTTCATAGGCCAGCCTGGGCGAGGGGCCATCGCGCGCCGGCGCCCGTTGCGGCGCCCAGCCTGGCCGGACCTCGCCCGGCGATCGGCCCTGTTCCATCAGGGTCAATAGGCCGTCCCCGCCGACGGTGTCGGCCACCAGGTGGATGCGGGCGCGGGTTGCGTCATTGCGCACGCTGTGCAGGCTCCAGGTGTCGAACACCCAGCATTCACCCGCCGCCATGTTGACCTCTTCGCCGCCGCACCGGAAGCGCACGGTGGGCTGGGTGATGATGGGCACGTGCACCCGCATGTGGTCGCGCCAATAGTAGTCGGTGTCGACGTGGGCGGTGACCTCGGCGTCGCCTGACAGCCGCATCAGCCGCGAGCGGCCCCAGGTGGCGCCCAGGGCGTCCAGCACCTGCATCAGATAGGGACAGGCGAGCAGATGCGGCGTCGGACCCATCGCCCCGTCCCGGGCGTCGCTCAGCGGATCGCCGTCGGTGGTGATCAGCGCCAGGGCGTCGTTGCCGGGATAGCCTTGCGGGTGGGGTCGCCAGGCGCCGGGTTCGATGGCCGCGATTTCCCTGGCGAGCCGCTCGGCGTCGAACAGGATGGGCAGCTGCAAGAACCTGACCCTTAGCTTCATCGATTATCCTCGGCCGTTCCCCGCATTGGAACTTCCTGATAGCGGCCGGGGGCGGTTTTGGCGAATACCCTGGCCTTCGGGCCGGCTGTGCCAATAAAGGGGACTGACATTGGTTTTGTGGAGACAACGGTTGTGGCGGCAGGAAGTCCAGCGTCCGCCGGTGCGCTGAACGCCGCCGTCGAGCGCGCTTCGGCGCGCCTTGGCCAGGATCCCTCGGCGGCCCGCGCCGAAGCGACGGCGATCCTGAGAGCGGCGCCCGGGGATCCCCGCGCGAGGCTGATTCTCGCTTCGGCCCATCGGCGTCTGGGCGATCCGGTCGCCGCCCTGGCCATTCTCGTTCAACTGGCCAAGGCCTATCCTCGGGCGGCCCACACTCAATATGAACTGGGCGCGTCGCAAGCCGCGCGTGGCCAGACCGCCGCCGCGATCGAAGCCCTGCGTCAGGCGGTCTCGCTGAATCGGGACATGGTCGAGGCTTGGCGGGCCTTGGGCGATCAGCTGTTCATCCACGGCGACGGACCCGGCGCCGAACGCGCCTTTGCTGAACACCAGCGCGCCACGATCCGCGACCCCGCTCTGAAACCGGCGGCCGAGGATCTGGCGGCGGGGCGACTGTCGTCGGCCGAGGATCGTTTGCGGACGCATCTGCGGGCTCACCCCAACGACGTGGCCGCACTGAGGTTGATGGCCGATGTCCTGGCGCGGCTTGAACGCCACGGCGACGCCGAGGCGCTTCTGGCCCACGCCCTCGCCCTTGATCCAGCCCATGACGGCGCGCGCTTCGCCTATGCCACCGCGTTGTTTCACCAGCAGAAGGCGGCCGAGGCCTTGCCGCATGTGGAGCGACTGCTGGCTCTTGATCCCGACAGCGTCGCCTACCGCAATCTGCTGGCCGCCTGCCTGTCGCTGACTGGGGATTTCAACCGGGTGATCGAGACCAACGACGGCCTGCTGGCCGAGTTCCCCAAACAGGCGGCGATCTGGCTGAACCAGGGCCACGCCCTGCGGGCCGTGGGCCGTCGACAGGATGCGGTGAGGGCCTACCGGCGGGCCCTCGATCTCGCCCCCAACCTCGGCGACGCCTATTGGAGCCTGGCCAATCTGAAGGTCGAACCCCTGTCGCCGCGAGACGAGGCGACGATCGAGACCCAGTTGAGGCGCGCCGATCTGGCGCCGATGGATGGGCTTCACCTGCGCTACGCCCTGGGCAAGGCGCTGGAGGATCGGGGCGTGCATCAAGGCGCGTTCGAAAACTACGCCGCCGCGGCCAGCCTACGCCGCCAGAGCCTGACTTATGATCCCGATGAATTGACCGATTTCGTGGCCCGTTCGAAGGCGCTGTTCACCGCCCCGTTCTTCGCCGCCAGGCCGGGCGTTGGATCGCCGGCCACGGACCCGATCTTCATCGTTGGCCTGCCGAGGTCCGGTTCGACGCTGATCGAGCAGATTCTGGCGAGTCATTCAGCGGTCGAGGGTACGATGGAGCTGTCCGACATCGGTATCATGGCGGGTGGGCTCCCCGGCGTTGGCGGCGCCGTCTATCCTGAAATGGTGACCGGCCTGGATCCGGTCGCCCTGGCGGCGCTCGGCGCGGTATTTCTCGACCGCACCAGGATCCAGCGCCGCCTGGGCCGCCGGCATTTCATCGACAAGATGCCCAATAACTTCCGTCACACAGGCTTCATTCACCTGATCCTGCCGAACGCCCGGATCATCGACGCCCGCCGCCATCCGCTGGGAACGGGTTTTTCCGCGTTCAAGCAGCACTTCGCCCAGGGACAGGCGTTTTCCTATGATCTGGATGACCTTGGCCGTTACTACCGCGACTATGTGGAGCTGATGGCGCATTTCGACGCGGTGCTTCCGGGCCGCGTGCACCGGGTCATCTATGAGGATCTGGTCGAGAACACGGAGCCTGAGATTCGCCGCCTGCTGGAGCACTGCGGCCTGCCTTTCGAGGCCGGCTGCCTGAATTTCCATCAAAACGATCGCGTGGTCCGCACTGTCAGCTCCGAACAGGTTCGTCGCCCGATTTTTCGCGAGGGCCTTGACCAGTGGCGTTATTATGAGCCGTGGCTGGGTCCGCTGAAATGCGCCCTGGGCGCCGCGCTGGAAGATTGGCGTAAGGGGTGATGCTCGGGTTGACAGCCCATCGCGCCGACTGATCAATCGGCCGCGTGGCGCGCCGAGGGGGTGCTGCCCGCCGAATCCTCCAGGAGTTTTCCATGACCAACCGCAGCCTTCTGATCCTCGGCGCCCTGGCCGCCGCCGCGAGCCTGGCCGGATCGGCTTACGCCGCGCCCGAAATCATTCGCGCCGGGGCGGGCGCGTTTCCAATTTCCAACGTTGTCGTGGTCAAGGGCGTGGGCGGCGTGGATATTGCCTACGCCAGCGGCGTTCCCGGCGCGGCCGCGGCCGGTGACACCAAGGCCCAGACGGTCGATTCCCTGAGCAAGCTGGCCGCCAATCTGAAGGCCCAGGGTTTTGGCCTCGGGGATGTGGTGATGATGCGCGTGTTTCTGGTGGGCGATCCGGCCATGGGCGGCAAGATGGACTTCGCGGGTATGATGGGGGGCTATACGCAATTCTTCGGTACGGCCGATCAGCCCAACAAGCCCGCCCGCACGACGGTGCAGATCTCCGGCCTGGCGTCGCCCGGGTCCCTGGTGGAAATCGAAGCCCAGGCAGTGCGACTCCATCCCTGATGTTCACTCACCGGCTCGCGGTCGAGGCGGACCTGCCGGCGCTGAAGGTTCTGATGGCGCTGGCGATTGACACCTTGCAGGCGGAATTCCTCAATCCAGCCCAGATCGCCGCCAGCCGCGCGGTGATGGGTCTCGATACGCAACTGGTAGCCGATCGCACCTACTTCGTGGTGGAGGAGGTCGGTGTGCTGGCCGGTTGCGGAGGCTGGAGCCGTCGCGCCACACTCTATGGTGGCGACCACAGTACCGCCTTGCGCGATGAGGTCCTGCTCGACCCGGCCCGCTCCGCCGCCCGGGTGCGCGCCATGTACACGCATCCGGATTTCGCGCGCCGGGGCGTGGGGCGCCTGATCCTGCGGCTTTGCGAAGCGGCGGCGGCGGCCGAGGGATTCACCCGCGTCCAGCTGATGGCGACCCTGTCGGGTGAACCTCTCTATAAGGCGTGCGGCTATCAGGAGATCGAACGCACCGCCGCCGCGCCGGTCGGCGGTGTGGTGGTGCCCTTGATCCTTATGGGCAAGCCCGTCGATCCGCCGCGAGCTTCAAAACTATAGAAAATCGCGGCGGAAGACGTTCATCGGCGCTGGTTGTATTCGGCGTCGCCATCGTCTCGCCGATCATCATACCCGTTCCCGTAGGTTTGGCCGTAGCGATAGTCTTGTCCTGCGCCATAGTAACTCCGCCCATCATGGCTCCGATTATGGATGGCGTGAATCCGCTCATGAAGTTGCTCTAGCTGCGACTGTGCTTCGCCTGAGTTGTAGCCACCCTGGCGTTGCTGCCAATAGGCGCGGCCCTGGATCGACCGGAGCTCACGGGAAAAGCGCCAGGCCTGCTGGCGGCTCAAGGAGCCATCGTTCAGGCCGTGTTGGATGCCTTGCCAGACGTGTTGGTATTCCTGGTTGAACTCAGCGTAGTTATCGCCGCCGTTGTTCCAATCATCGTTCGCCCAGCGGCCTTGGCTATATCCATAGTTTTCGTTCTCATGGGCTTGCGCCGTCAAGGGCAGGGTGGCGGCCAGGGTGGAACCGGCCAGCAGCGCGATCAGCAGGGTTTTCATTGTGGGTCTCCCGGATGGTCTCCGTGGTGGAGACCGTGATCCTCAAACACCACGGCTACCCTGATCCATCCCTGAACGGCGCGTTCAACTCCAGTTCACCCGATGTCGCCGGTGTTGCCGCGCGCGCCATTCGGGGCGATAGCTGACGTCCTTTTTCCAGGACGCTCAATGCGGATCCTCGTCACCGGCAGCGCCGGCTTCATCGGCTTTCATCTGGCGCGCCGGCTGTTGGACCAAGGCCATCAGGTCATCGGCCTGGACGGGATGACGCCCTACTACGATGTGGGATTGAAGCGCGACCGTCACGAAATCCTGAAGGCCGCCCCCGGTTTCATCGAGACGGTCCAGACGCTCGAGGACGCCGAAGCCCTCAACGCCCTGTGCGAGCGCCATCGCCCGGAGATGATCATCCATCTCGCCGCTCAGGCCGGGGTCCGCTACAGCCTTGAGGCGCCGCGCTCATATATCGACGCGAACCTGGTCGGCACATTCAATGTCATGGAGGCGGCGCGGCTTGGCCAGGTTGGTCATCTGATGGTCGCCTCCACCAGCTCGGTCTATGGCGCGAATCAAAAGACGCCGTTCGTGGAAACCGACCGCGCCGACGAACCTATGACCATCTATGCGGCCACCAAAAAGGGGGCCGAGCTGCTGACCCACACCTACAGCCACCTGTGGAAGATTCCGACCACGGTGTTCCGATTCTTCACCGTCTACGGCCCCTGGGGCCGGCCCGATATGGCCCTGTTCAAGTTTGTGCAGGCCATCGTCGAGGGGCGGACGATCGATGTCTACAACCACGGCGAAATGAGCCGAGACTTCACCTATGTCTCCGATCTGGTGATGGCCATCGACCTGCTGTCCCGCCACCCACCCGTCGAAGGCGCTCCCGTGGCGGGCGACTCTCTCAGCCTCGTGGCGCCCTGGCGCGTGGTCAATATCGGGGCCGGCGCGCCGTGCCGGCTGCTGGATTTCATCACCCAGATTGAAGCCTGTCTCGGGCGAAAGGCGACACGCAACTATCTGCCGATGCAGGCCGGGGACGTGCCGGCCACCTTTGCGGACGTCTCCCTGCTAAACGCCCTGACCGGCTACACCCCCCAAACGCCGCTGGCCGTTGGAGTACGGGCCTTCTGCGACTGGTATCGAGACTATGAGGCGGCGAAGGCTGCGCGTTCCGGTTGACATGCCCCGCCACTACCCTGGTCGACGCTCCGGGCCGAGCGATATTCGGTCACGACCTTCCTCGCGTCTCGGCGGCGTCCTGAAGGGCTAAACCCCGTATGATGAATGGTCTAGATATCGGCCATGAACCCTCTTCTTCCCATCGCCGCCGCAGCGCTTTTTCTCGCCGGTTCCGCCATGGCGGCGCCACCCGCGTCGCCGTCGATTGACCCCGGCGTTCCCGACCCCTTCGCCTGGCTGGAGGATATCCATTCGCCTCGGTCCCTGGACTGGGTGAACGCGGAAAACACCCGCTCCGCCGCGCGGCTGGAGACCGATCCGCGCTACGCGACCTTCCACGGTCAGGCCCTGGCCATCTTCACCGCCAAGGATCGGATTCCCTGGCCGGACTTCCTGGGTGGCCGGATCGACAACCTCTGGCAGGACGGCGCCCATGTGAAGGGCCTTTGGCGAGTGGCCGACATCGCCTCCTATCGCGGCGCGGACCCGGCCTGGGAGACGCTGATCGACCTGGACGCCCTCTCCAAGGCCGAGGGCCGTAACTGGATATTGAAGGGCGCCGACTGCCTGCCACCCGAAGACCGGCTATGTCTGGTGCGCCTTTCCGACGGCGGCGGCGATGCGGTGGAGATCCGCGAGTTCGACACCGTGGCCAAGGCTTTCGTGGCCGGCGGCTTCCATTTCGAGGCCGGCAAGCAGGACGTCGAATGGCTGACCGCCGATCTGCTGCTGGTAGCCCGCGATTGGGGGCCCGGCACAATGTCGAATTCGGGTTATCCGCTGGTTATCAAGCGAGTCGCGCGGGGCGAAGGGTTGGGCAAGGCCAAGGAGATCTATCGCGGCCAATCGGGTGATGTGCGGGCGTTCTCCCAGGTTTTGCGCGGGCCGGACGGCGCCGTCGGAAGGGTGCTGATCGGCCGCAATGTCAGTTTCTTTCAGACCGACTATCTGGACCTCGCGCAGGAGGGCGGGATGAAAGTCCTGGCTTTGCCGCGCAAGATTGACGTTCACGGCTATCTGGCCGGCCGCCTTATCCTGGGTGTCAATGAAGACTGGCCAGCTGGAACCGGCCATGAAGCCTTCAAGGCCGGCACCCTCGTCGCCTATGATCCGGCGACGGGCTCCGCCGAGCTGATCACCCAGCCCACGGCTACCCAGACCATCGACGCGGTCGAGGTCACCAAGAGCCGCGTACTGGTTTCCCTGCTCGACAATGTCAGCGGGGCCATCGACGTCTATGCGCCGGGGGCCGGCGGTTGGACGGCGCGCCGCCTGGCTCTGCCGGCCGGCTCGGCCCTGACCCTGCGCGCCGCCGACCATGGCTCCGACAAAGCCTATGTCGCCTCCGAGAGCTTCCTCGAACCCACCACCCTTTGGGAAGTCGACGCCGCCGCCGGCGTGCCGACCGCGGTCAAGCATCTGAGCCCTCGCTTCGACGCTTCCGGCGATGTGGTCGAGCAGCATTTCGCGACATCGGCCGATGGGACCAAGATTCCCTATTTCCTGGTCCGGCCCAGGGCGATGAAGGCCAACGGCTCGACCCCCACGGTTATGTTCGGCTATGGCGGCTTCCAACTGTCCGAGACCCCGTCATATCGCCCGGAGATGGGCAAGCTATGGCTGGAGCGCGGCGGCGCCTATGTGCTGGCCAATATCCGCGGCGGTGGTGAGTATGGCCCCGCCTGGCACGAGGCCGCCCTGCGCGAGCACCGCCAGCGGGCCTTCGACGATTTCGTCGCCGTTGCCCGCGATCTGATCGCCACTGGCGTTACCTCGCCCCGGCGCCTGGGCATCTATGGCCGCTCGAACGGCGGCGTGCTGACCAGCGTCTCGATCACCCAGCATCCGGAGCTGTTCAACGCCGCGGTGATCGAAAGCCCGCTGATCGACATGCTGCGCTACAGCCACCTGTCGGCCGGCGCCTCGTGGATCGGCGAATACGGCGACCCGGACGTTCCCGCCGACCGCGCGTTCATCGCCGCCTATTCGGCCTACACCCGGCTGAAACCCGGCGTGAAATACCCCGAGCCCTATATCACCACCAATACCGAGGACGACCGCGTCCACCCCGGCCATCCGCGCAAGTTTGCCGCCGCGTTGAAGGCCCTGGGCTACCCCTACCTCTATTACGAAAACACCTTCGGCGGCCACGCCAACGACGCCGACCCGGAACTCAACGCCAGGCGCTGGGCGAGGCACTATGTGTATCTGGCCCAGAAACTAATGGACTGAGGGATGTCTGGGACAGCCTCAGTTTGAAATCCAGCCTCGTTGACAAACATGGCCGCCGTGGCCTGATCGGCGTCACGCCCAGAAAAATTTGCGGCTGGCCCTTGTCAAAATAGATGTAGGTCCGATATATCTCGTGCGTTCTGGAAAACACTAACACCATGTTCCATCATAAACATCGAAACCACGAGCGCGGCCTCTCCCACCCCAGAGGCGGTCGTTTC
>JAYTXV010000130.1:0-1770 GCA_043742805.1 Caulobacteraceae bacterium
GCGAAACGAGCGCCACGTCGCGCACACCGCCGCGTCAGTGTTCGACGACGATCACGACGACGAAGACTAGGACTGAACGGCCATCCCTCCTCGCTAGGGCTAGGCGATTCACACATCTCTGAGTCTCCATCCGTGTGTGGCGGATCGGAAGTACTGGAGGCCGTGGCGGAAGGTGATGGGTCCTGGCGGCTTGGACTTTGGATAGCCGTCCCATCCGCCGAGCTTGGCGATGATCCACGCGGCCCAGGCGAGCGAGTTTGGCGGATGCGGGTTCTTCTGCAGGGCGGTCTTGCCTTCCAGGTCGGGCAGCAGGGCGGCGAGGGTGTCGATCTCGGTGGCGGTGAAGGCGATCTCGGCGCTCTGTGCGGAGCGGCCGTCGCGGGCCTGGACGAGTTGCATGATCAGGCAGGCCGCCTGGGCGGCGATGGCGGTAAGCTTGACGAGCCGCTCGGCGCTTTCGAGCTGGCTGTCCTCCAGTTGCAGGCCCTGCTGCTTCAGGGTGCGGAACAGCTGCTCGATGGTCCAGCGCATCCGATACCAGCCCACCACCCGCCAGGCCATGGCCTCGTCCTCGACACGATGGGTGGTCAAGAGCCGCCACAGGACCGGCTCGGCGCCGGCCGGAGCGCCTGTCTCGGTCACCTCCACCAGGCTCACCTGGACCGTCTTGGGCAAACCCTTCTCCAGGATGTTGGCGGGGCGCTTGAGGGTGACCTGGCCGAAGCGGACCGTCAGGCGCGCCGTGCGCGCCGCTCGCCCGGGCCGCGCGCGCAACGCCACGTCGGCCTGGCCCCCCGCACGCAGGGCGGCGGTCGAGAGCTTGCCTCCCTCCTTGATCGGCCGGTCGTGCATAGCCCGGGTCAGGAGATGGAAATCCGGCCCAGGCGTGCGCGCCCACTTGGCGTAGAGGTCGGCTTCGCGGTCGCTCACCTCGGTGACCATCGTCGCTTCGGCCAGCACCCCCTTGGCCGCCTCCGCCGTGCTCAGCCACCGTTCCGACTCCTTGTCGCTCAGGAGCCGCTTGCCATGGGCGACCCGCACCCGCCCCTCCCGTGTCCAGATGCGCCCAGCCACCAGGCCCAGCACGCCCCCCGTCTCCGCATCCAGCCCCAGCATCGCGTGCAGCAGAACGCCGCGGCCAGAGCCCTTGCCGATTTCGCCAAGACCGCGCCGTCGCTCCACCGTGGTCGTGAAATTAATCTCGCTGGTGTCCTGGATCGCCAGCACGTGGCGGCCCGCACAGGCTACCGCCGTTCGCGCCCCCCAACCCGCGATCAAGGCCTCCGCCGTCACCCGGCCGTTCGCCAGAAACCGCCCAAAGCCAACAACCCCACGCCGCTGACCACCCGCCAGCCGCCGAAGGCACACGCTCTGGCGAGAGACCATCCGCGCCAACAGCAGGCCCCCCTTTTTTCAAGGCGCTCGTCCCCGAACACCCACACCGACCCATCAACCGCTGACATCGCGACACCTCCATCACCGAAGCATCGCCATAGGAATCACATCCCAGCCCCACCCGGCCAATCACGCCAGAGTCATCTGACCTGCGAAATCTGTGCATCCCCTAGAGCCATGAAGGGGAGGGAAAGGCGCCGCGGCTATGGACCAGCCGCATCGTGGACCCCCACTGGTCAAACGCCGGGCAGCGCCCTAATCCATGGTGATGTCCCTCCACATGATCAAGCTCTGCGTTGGCGCGTCGAGCGTTGAGGATCTGCTCGACTGGCAGCGGACGCGCGAGCCCGGCGGCCCGTGGATCATGCGCACCCG
>JAYTXV010000131.1:0-4900 GCA_043742805.1 Caulobacteraceae bacterium
GCCATTCCGGCGCGGACGTCCTGTTGGACGCCGTATTGCGGGAACGGATAGCGGAAGCCGTTCTTGGCCAGGGCCTTCATGCCGGCGATGGCGGTGACCAGATATTCCGGCGGCGTGGCCATCAGCATTTCGTCGTCCAGCACCCCGCCGTAGCGACGCTCGGCGAAGCAGGGGATCGACAGGCTGGGCTGGCGCAGGGTCAGGGCGCGGCCCCAGGAGTCGGCGCAGGCGCTCTCGCCCACCACGCTGAAGTCCAGGCGCTTGTAGCCCGACCACTGCAGCCCGTTGATGAAATAGATCATCGCGCCTGGGGTGGCGTAGAACAGCGCGATATCGGGCGTCCCCAGGCGTCCCGCCGCCAACGGGCCCACGGCCAGGGCCTCGTAGCGGCCATCGGGCACACAGTGCATGGCCTCTTGGTGGGCGCGGGCGTCTTCCTGGGTCTTGAACCAGACGCCGGTCATATGTTGGCCGGAGGTCCAGTCCTCGGTCTTGGCGCCGCCGAGGCCGACCACCGCGCGGCATTGGGCGCCGACCAGATCGTCGGCGGTGATCCCCACCGTCCAGCCCAGGCGCGAGGCCTGGCCCACCACCTGGTCGAGGGTGTGGATCGAGCCCGGCCGACGGATACGCGGGATCGCCTCCATATCGGCGCGCCGCTCGTAGAGCTTCATGGCGAAGGGGATCGAGCGCAGCTTGAGCAGGGATTCCAGTTCATCGACCACCGCGGCCCAATCGGTTTGGTCGGTGCGGGTTTCGGTCATCGCATGTCTTCCCTGTCTAATAATTGCTCGGAGCGGAGACCGGGGCGCGGGTTTCGTCAAGAGCGGTCCCGGCCACTGGACCCTTCCGACGCCTGAGACTAGGAGACCTCGATGCGCCAGAACCTGATCCTTGCCGCCGCCGCCGCCGCCTCGCTGATGGGCGGCGTCGCTGCGGCCGCGCCGTCCGCCGACCTGCCGGCCGCGATCTATACCGACCCGGCGCCCGACGCGGCGCATCCGGCCCGGATGGCGGTGCTGCATATCCCCAGCCATGGGCTGACCATCAACGGCATCGCCTTTTTGGCCGCCGGGCCCGGCCCGCATCCCACGGTGGTGATCTGCCATGGGCTGCCCGGCAACGAAAAGAACCTGGACCTGGCCCAGGCGATCCGCCGGGCCGGCTGGAACGCGGTGACCTTCAACTATCGCGGATCGTGGGGCAGCCCGGGAACCTTCAAGTTCGCCCAGAACCCCGAGGACGCCGACGCAGTGCTGGCCTATGTCGAGGACCCGGCCAACGCCGCAGCCCTGGGGATCGATGTCAGGCGCCTGGTCCTGATCGGCCACAGCATGGGTGGCTGGGTGACGGTGACCACCGCCGCGCATCATCCGGAGCTGTTGGGCGTGGCGACCTATTCGGCCGCCGACATGTCGCGGCTGGCCGGCGCGCCGGCGGCGATCCGGGTGCATCAGATGGCCGACAATATGGAAGCCCTGGCCGGGGTGACGCCTGAGAGCATGGCCGCCGAGGTCGTCGACGGCGCCGGGACACACCCGTTCGCCAAGGCCGTCGATGGCCTGAAGGCCCTGCCCTATCTCGCGCTGACCTCGGAGGACGGCCTGGCCGGAGACACCGACGCCCTGGTGGCCGCGATCCGGGCGGCGGGCGGAACCAAGGTAAGCACCGCCCATGTGGCCACCGATCATGGCTGGTCCGATCATCGGATCGCGCTGGAGGCGATGATCATCACCTGGTTGGGCGGGCTGCAATAGAGCCGGGAACGAAGGCGCCGGCCGGGCCGGGGAACTCAACCGGGCTTTCGTAGCCGTCGGCGGAGCGGGACGAGACGCCGAAGGTGTAGTCGTCGATATTGACGCCCTTCAGGACAAGGCTGGTGGCGGTGGCCAGGCGGGTCTGAGCGGGGTTCCACTGCGGATCGGTGGTTTCCCGCCACCAGACGCGGTAGTCGGCGGCGCCTGGGGCCGCGGCCCAACTGACGGTGGTGTCGGCGCTGACCGCGCCCTCCAGCTTCAGGCCCACCGGTGGCGGTGGAGCCAGCGCCAGAGCCGCCAGGGTGATGGCGTTGAGCCGGGCGACCTTGGCCAGATAGTCGAAGTCGACGCCCTCGAGCCCGTCGCCATAGGCGACGCCACCTTCGGCCCGGACATCCTGGTGCTGGCGGGTGTAGTTCTCGTCGGCTTCCGTGACCCGCACCGCCGGATAGCCGGCTTCCTGCATCGGCAACTGGTCGCCGCCCCGGCCGAAGCGGTCCGATCGCAAGATCATCCGCACACGGAATGTCCCAAGATAGTCCTGGGCCACGCCGCGCATGAACCGGGCCAGATTGCGGGAGGCGGAGTCCATCTCGCCCCCCGACTGGCGGCGGACATCGGCCTCGGCGGGGGTCTCGACCACCCTGACACCTTCGGAGAACACCCGCACCTCGTTGTCGACCACCAGACCGTCCTGGCCGTGGGTGTTGCCGACGATGTCGTTGTTCAGCGCCGCCTCGACACGCCAGCTCTGGGCCTTGGCGTAATCGGCCAGGATCTTGCCGCCGTACAGGCCCTGCTCCTCGCCCGACAGCACCGCATAGACGATGGTCGCGGGGAAACGATGAACCGACAGCACCCGGGCCGCCTCCAACACCGCCGCGGTTCCCGAGCCGTCGTCGTTGGCGCCCGGCGCGTCGCGATCGGCGTTGAGCGGGTCGCTGTTGCGGCTGTCGATATGGGCGCTGATGATCACGACCCGGCCGGGATCGGTGGTTCCCCTCTGGATGGCGATCACGTCCTGGATGACCGTGGGCGTGGCGATGCGTTGGCCGGTGACGGTCTGTTCGGGCGTGACGATCTCCAGGCAGCCACCGCAGGCGGCGCTGAGCGATTCGAACCGTGATTTCGCCCAGCGGCGGGCGGCGCCGATACCGCGCTCCGGCGAACCGGTGTCCGACATCGAGTGGCGGGTGCCGAACGCCACCAGCCGGGTGATGGTAGCGCGCAGGGCCTCGGGATCCACCGCGTTGGCGACGGCGACCAGTTCCGGATGGTCAGCGCCGGCGGCGAGGGCCGGGCCGCCCGGCGACAGGGCGACGGACAACGATCCGATCAGCGTCGGCATCAGAACCCAGGCGCGCATTTGGCGACTCCGTTAAACTGGCCTTGAATTTGGCCGATGGATGAGGGCGAGTCACGCCACGGCTGGCCGGACGCGGTCGATGAGCTTTGGAACCCTGACCGATGACGGGCGGCGCACGCGGGAAACTGGCCCTGATCACCGGGGCGTCGGCCGGGATCGGCGCGGCGTTCGCCCGGGCCTATGCCGCCAGGGGGTTCGACCTGGCGCTGGTGGCGCGGCGAGTCGACCGGCTGGAGGCGCTGGCGGCCGAGCTGTCCAGCCGCCACGGTATCGAGGCTTTCGCCATCGGCGCGGACCTGGCGGCGTTCGAGGCCCAGGCGCCGGTGTTGGCCGCCGTCGCCGAGCGTGGCCGCACGGTCGACGCGCTGGTCAACAACGCCGGGTTCGGCATCACCCAGAGCTTTGCCGGCGTTCCGTGGTCGCGGCAGCGCGACTTCCTGATGACCCTGGCGGTGACGCCCTGCGCCCTGGCTCACGCGGTGATTCCGGGCATGGTCGAACGCGGCGACGGGGCGATCATCAACATCGCCTCGGTGGCCGGCTATGCGCCCGGGGTGGCCGGCAACACGCTCTATCCCGCGGTGAAAAGCCTGATGATCAAGTTCAGCCAGTCGCTCGACGCCGAATACCGCGCCAAGGGCTTGCGGGTGACGGCGGTGTGCCCCGGGACGACCTTGAGCGAGTTCGCCGAGACGGCGGGCATCGTCGGACGCGACAACCACAAGCCCGGCTTCGGAGTGATGACCGCCGAGGCGGTGGTGGCCGCGGCGCTGCTGGCCAACGATACCGGGCGGGCGGTGGTGATTCCGGGCTGGCATAACCGCATGGCCATGAGCCTGATGCGGGCCTTGCCTGAACCGCTGGTCCGCTCGATCATCAACACCGCCGCCGCCCGATACCGCCCCAAGGAGTAATCCATGTCCAAACACTATGACGTCGTCATCATCGGCTCCGGAGCCGGCGGCGCGACCCTGGCCCAGCGGCTGGCTCCGACCGGCAAGTCGATCCTGATCCTGGAGCGCGGCGAGCACCTGCCGCGCGAGGCCGACAACTGGAGCCCCAAGGCGGTATTCATCGACAACAAATATCGCGCCAAGGAATCCTGGTACGATCAGCACGGCAAGCCGTTCCACCCCAACACCCATTACTGGGCAGGCGGCAACACCACGTTTTACGGCGCCGCGATGATGCGGCTGCGCGAGCGGGATTTCGAGGAAGTCCAGCACAAGGGCGGGATCTCGCGAGCCTGGCCGATCAGCTATACCGACCTGAAACCTTATTACGCCGAGGCTGAAGCGCTGTGGAAGGTGCATGGCCAGCGTGGGCAGGACCCCGCCGAGGCCCCCGGCGACCCGCCCTATGCCTATCCGCCGATCGGGCACGACCCGGGGATCGAGCGGTTGAAGGACCACCTGGAAAACCAGGGGTGGAAGCCGTTCACCCTGCCGCTGGGCGTCGATTTCGAGGCGGGCAAGCCGCTGACCACGCCCTGCATCAAGTGCAAGACCTGCGGCGGCTATCCGTGCCTGTTGAAAGCCAAAAGCGACGCCCGTACCCGGGCTCTGGAACCGACGCTTTTCACCTATCCCAATGTCACGCTGATGACCGGCAAGAAGGCGATCCGGCTGGAGACCGACGCCGGCGGGCGCACGGTGACGGCGGTGGTGACCACCAGCGTGGAGGGGGAAGAGAGCTGGAGCGGCGACATCGTGGTGACGGCGGCCGGGGCGGTCAACACCGCCGCGCTGTTCCTGGCCTCGGCCAACGCCGCCCATCC
>JAYTXV010000132.1:0-9587 GCA_043742805.1 Caulobacteraceae bacterium
GTCGCGCGCTTTTCAACCCGGGACGCCGAGCGGCTGGGCGCCTATGGCGAGCGCCTGGACGCCATCGCCGACGTGCTTCGTGGCCTGATGCTTGAGACACCGCCGAATGTCATTCAGGGTGGCTGGTGGGGCTCCGCGTTGCCCGAACTTCTAAAGGGGGCGGGGCTTGGCCGCCGCTTGGCCGCTCTGGACATGACCGGCCGGCGCGATCTCCTGGCGCTGTTTTCCCAGTCGGCCGGCGACTATCTGGACGGCTGGTTCGAGAGCGAGCCGATCAAGGCTTGTTTCGGTTTCGACGGGGTGGTGGGCAACTACGCCAGTCCCTACACGCCAGGGTCGGCCTATGTGCTGCTGCACCATGTGTTTGGCGAGGTGAACGGTAAGAAGGGGGCCTGGGGCCACGCTATCGGCGGCATGGGGGCCATCACCCAGGCCATGGCGCGCGCCTGCCTAGCCCTGGGCGTGGAGATCGTAACCGACGCGGCCGTGGCCGAGCTTCTTATCGAAAAGGGCCGCGCCGTCGGGGCGGTGACCGCGGACGGCCGCGCCATCCGGGCGCGAGTCGTGGTGTCAAATCTCCACCCGAAGCTGTTGTTCACGACCATGGTCGATCCGGCGGCCCTGCCCATCGACTTCAAGGAGCGGATCGATCGCTATCGCAGCGGGTCGGGCACGTTCCGGATCAACGTGGCGCTGTCGGAACTGCCGCGTTTCACCTGCCTGCCCGATGCGGGCGACCATATGACCGCCGGCATCATCATGGCGCCCTCGCTGGCCTATATGGACCGGGCCTTCATGGACGCCCGGACGAGCGGTTGGTCCAAGGCTCCGATCGTCGAGATGCTGATCCCCTCGACTCTCGATGACAGTCTGGCGCCGGCCGGCCGGCACGTCGCCAGCCTGTTCTGCCAGCACGTGGAGCCGATACTCTCTGGCGGACGATCATGGGACAACCATCGCGAGGAGGTCGCCGATCTGATGATCGCCACGGTCGACGCCCACGCGCCCGGCTTCAAGGCCTCCGTTCTGGGCCGGCAAATCAACTCGCCTCTCGACCTTGAGCGGACTTTCGGCCTCGTGGGGGGCGACATCTTTCACGGCAAGCTCGAACTGGACCAACTGTTCTCGGCCCGTCCGGTGCTGGGTCATGGGGCCTATCGCGGCCCTGTGGCGGGTCTCTATATGTGCGGCGCCGGGACCCATCCGGGGGGCGGCGTGACCGGAGCGCCCGGACATAACGCCGCGCGCGAGATTCTGAAGGATCTCCGGGGCGGGCGGCTTCGTTAGACGGCGTCCAGGCCGATGTCGAAAACCGGCGCGGAGTGGGTCAGGGCGCCGACGCTGATGAAGTCGACGCCGGTATGGGCGATGTCGCCAACCGTCGTCAGGTCGACGCCGCCCGAGGCTTCGAGCACGGTCTGGCCCGCCGCCAGGCGCACCGCCGACCGCAGATCTTCGAGCGTGAAGTTGTCGAGCATGATCACGTCGGGCCTGTGCTCCAGCGCCTCGCGGAGCTGGTCCAGACTGTCGACTTCGACCTCGATCTTGACCATGTGGCCGGCATGGGCGCGCACCCGGGTCAGCGCCGCGCCAACACCTCCGCAGGCAGCGATGTGGTTGTCCTTGATCAGTATGGCGTCGTCCAGGCCGAAGCGATGGTTTGACCCGCCGCCGCAGCGCACCGCGTATTTCTCCAGCGCGCGCAGCAGTGGCGTGGTTTTCCGGGTATCGATGATGCGGGCGTTGGTTCCCGCCACCCGCGCCACATAAGCGGCGGTCAGGGTCGCGACGCCGGACAGGCGGCACAGCAGATTGAGCGCCACCCGCTCGGACGACAGGGCCGCCTGGGCGTTGGCCTCGATCGTCGCCAGCACGGCGCCTGGATCGACCCTGGCCCCATCCGAGACCTGGGCTTCAAACCGCGCCGCTGGGTCGAGGGCCATGACGGCGAGGCGCGCGCAGGCAAGACCGGCCACCACGCCGGAGTTGCGGGCCACGAAGGCCGCCTTCAATCGGGCGTCCGCCGGGATGCAGGCCTGGGCGGTGATATCGCCCGCTCGCCCCAGGTCTTCCGCAAGGGCGGCCCTGACTATCGGATCTACGACAAGGTCAGGCAGCGGCGTCGGGGCCGCGCGATCCGCGATGCGCATCACGCCGCTCTTTGGCGGCGCGCCAAGCCGAGATCCAGGGTCCGCGAGGTGTGGACCGCCGCGGACGCCGTCTCCGGAAAGTCGGTCCGGAAGTGAGCGCCCCGGCTCTCGCGTCGATCCAGCGCGGCTTCGCACACCAGCTGGGCCGTGACGAGCGGCAGGGCGCGCCCATGCCTGGCGTCCATGGCGGAGATCTGGTCCAACAACCGGCCGAGTCCGGCGGCGTCCCGCGCCACGCCCGCGCCGTTCGACATGGCGCTTCTCAACACCTGCAGTTCAGCCGCGGGCAATTGCGCTGGAGCCTCTGCGCGGCCCGGGTTTGTGCGCGGGCTTGCCAGGTTCGCGGCCGCGAGGCCGGCCCGCCGGCCGAATACGGCGGCTTCGAGCAGGGAATTGGAGGCGAGGCGGTTGGCTCCGTGCGCGCCGGTCCCGGCGCACTCACCAGCCGCGAACAGGCCCGCCAGCGATGTCGAACCCCACGAATCGGTGGCCACGCCACCCATATGGTAGTGCGCCGCAGGCAAGACCGGGATCGCCTGGACACGGGGGTCGATGCCGGCGGACTGGCAGGCGCTGAACACCAACGGGAACTCATCGGGAAAGGCGGCTCCAACGGCGTCCCGTGCATCCAGAAAGGCCCCGCGACCCGCCTTGCGCTCGATGGCGATAGCCCGGGCGACGATATCGCGCGGCGCCAATTCGGCCGCCGGATCGTAGCGTGCCATGAAGGCGGACCCGTCGGCATTGACCAGCTTCGCTCCTTCACCGCGCAGAGCTTCGGTGGCGAGGGGCGCGGGATCGGCGCCGATATCGATTGCGGTCGGATGGAACTGGACGAATTCGGGGTCCAGAATGCGCGCGCCGGCCAAGGCCGCGATCGCCAGGCCCTCGCCGCGCACCGCCGCCGGATCGGTGGTCACCGCGTAGAGGCCGCCCAGGCCTCCTGTCGCCAGCAGGGTCGCCGGCGCGACGATCTCCATCAGGCCTTGAGAGGTCCTGACCAGAGCGCCACGCACGCGGCCTTCACCATCCGAAAGCAAGGCGACCGCCTGGGTGTTCTCGCGAACCTCGATGTGCCCAGAGGTTTCGACAGCGTCGGATACGGCGCGCATGATCGCCCGGCCCGCGCCATCGCCGCCCACCCGCGCCACTCGTGGCCGGGAATGCGCCGCCTCGAGACTTTGGACAAAACCGCCGGTGGGGTCGCGATCGAACGGCGCTCCGAGGTCGGCAAGGCGCCTGACCGCGTCGGGTCCTTCGTTCGTGAGGATCGCGACGGCCTCCGCATCGCAAAGCCCCGCGCCCGCGGCCAGGGTGTCGGCGGCATGCAGGCCTGGGTTGTCATCGACGCCCAGGGCCACGGCTACCCCGCCCTGGGCCCAGGCCGAGGCGCAGCCCTCGCCCAGGGGCGCGGCGCCAAGCACCAGAACCCGGCGCGGCGCGGCGGCCAGGGCGGCGCTGAGGCCAGCGAGGCCGGCGCCGATGACCAGGACGCCATCGAAAGTGCTGCGATATGTCGCCGTCATGCTCGGGGTCTCTTTTAGGTGGCTGACTTCAGATCAGTTCGACATCGACGTGGTGCCGGGCCCGGACCAGGTCGTAGCGGGCCGGAACAGCGGGTGGCGGCAGGTCGATCATCCGCTGGACGGCGGCGCGGGCGCGGCCGGCGATGGCGGCGTCGACCGTCACCTCGTAGCGGTCGTGGAGCAGCGCCTCGTGGATGTTTTCCAGCGTGATGCGCTTCATGTGGGGGCAAAGGTTGCAGGGCCGGACGAACTCGGTGTCTGGCGCGTCACAGGCCACGTTGTCGGCCATCGAGCATTCGGTGATCAGCACCACCTGGCGAGGCTTGCGCTGGGTCACATAGTCGCTCATCGCCGCCGTCGACCCGGCAAAATCCGCTGCCTCGAGCACTTCGGTTGGGCATTCCGGGTGGGCCAGGATTTTGGCGTTCGGCCAGGCTTCGCGCAGCTCGGCGATGTCGGCGGCGGTGAAGCGCTCGTGGACCTCGCAGCGGCCCTGCCAGGCGATGATGCCGATGTGTGTCTGCCTTGCGACATTGCGGGCCAGGAACTCGTCGGGCAGCAGAATGACCCGGTCGACGCCCCACTCACGGGCCACCGCTTCGACGACCTGAACGGCGTTGGCGCTGGTGCAGCAGATATCGGTCTCCGCCTTCACCGCGGCGGAGGTGTTGACATAGGTCACCACCGGGAGACCCGGATAGCGTTGCTTGATCAGGCGGACGTCGGCGGCGGTGATGGAGGCGGCCAGGGAGCATCCGGCCAGCAGGTCGGGGATCAGGACCCGCTTTTCGGGGCATAGAACTTTGGATGTCTCGGCCATGAAATGCACACCGGCCTGAACGATGACGCTGGCTTCGCAGCGGGCCGCCTCGCGGGCGAGGCCCAGGCTGTCGCCAACGAAGTCTCCCACGCCGTGGAAAATCTCCGGCGTCATATAGTTGTGGGCGAGAATCACGGCGTTTCGTTCGCGCTTCAGCCGGTTGATCTCAGCGATCAACGGGGCCTGCAGACGCCACTCGAAGGGGCTGATCTGGGCGCGAACCTTGTTCCATATCGACGCGGTGGCGGTCTCGACCGCCGGCGTAAAGGCAAATTCAGTAGAACCGTCAGCCATCATCGACCTCTTATGCTCAAAGTGAGCATTTCTAGCCCCCAAAGGGACCGACGGGCGTCAATTCGAACCGTCGGTTAGGGGCTTATGCTAACTTTGAGCAAAAGCCCCACAGACGATATAGGCCCACGTCGGTCGAAGGGAAAGGGTGGATTCATAAATCTGTACAAATTGTGATCGGTGTCCGGTCCGCCGATCGGTTCACCAGGCGCCGATCTTCTGGCCCTCGGCGTGGCTGATTGGGTGGTGCGCCCGTGCATGATCTTCCTCGGCCAGTAAGCGAGCGACCTCAAGCGCCGCCATGCATCCCATGCCCGCGGCCGTGACGGCCTGCCGATAGATGTCGTCGGTGACGTCTCCAGCGGCGAAGACCCCGGTGATTTCCGTCGATACCGTTCCCGGTTTCACTTCCAGATAACCGCCGTTCTTGGTCTTCAGTTGGCCGGCGAACAGCTCCGAAGCGGGGGCGTGGCCGATGGCGACGAAGACGCCGTCGCACGCTAACTCGCTGACAAAACCGTCGCGGACATCGACCAGCTTCACGCCGGTCACGCCCATGGGGTCCGTCGCGCCGAGGATTTCCTGAACGGCGTGGTTCCAGACCACCTTGATCTTCGGATGGGCGAACAGGCGCTCCTGAAGAATCCGCTCGGCGCGAAATTCATCCCGGCGATGCACGACCACCACCGAAGCGGCGAATTTGGTCAGGAATAGTGCTTCCTCAACGGCGGTGTTGCCGCCGCCCACCACGACCACATCCTTACCGCGATAGAAAAAACCGTCGCAGGTGGCGCAGGCCGAGACGCCGAAGCCCTGGTAGGCCCGCTCGCTGGGCAGGCCCAGCCACTTGGCCTCCGCGCCGGTCGCGATGATCAGGGTCTCGGCCAGCCACGCCTGTCCAGAATCGCACACCAGCCGGAAGGGGCGGGATGACAGGTCCGCGCTGACGACGATATCGTCGATCAGTTCGGTCCCGACGTGCTTGGCCTGGTCTTGCATCTGGTCCATCAACCACGGACCCTGGATCACTTCGGAGAAGCCCGGATAGTTCTCCACGTCGGCGGTGATGGTCAATTGCCCACCGGGTGTCAGACCCCGGATCATCACCGGATGCAGCAGAGCCCGCGCGGCGTAGATCGCCGCAGTGTATCCGGCCGGCCCCGCGCCCACGATCAGGCAACGGACAGTGCGGGGCTCTGCCATGGGAAGGTCCTTCCTAGTCGTTGCGGGTATTTCGTTTGGCGCCGTTGATCAAAACAGCCGAATAAGGTTGCTAAACCCACTCGACCTTCATGATTTCGTAGGCCTTCACGCCGCCGGGCGTGTTGACCTCGACCACGTCGCCGGTCTCTTTGCCGATCATCGCGCGGGCTATGGGAGAGGCGATGGAAATCTTGCCCGAACGCACGTCCGCCTCATGCTCGCCGACGATCTGATAGCGGGCCTGCTCTTCGGTGTCCTCGTCGAGCACACTGACCGTGGCGCCGAACTTCACCTGGGCGCCGGACAATTTCGATACGTCGATGATCTGGGCGCGCGCCATCCGGTCCTCGATTTCCGCGATGCGGGTCTCGATCCAGCCCTGACGCTCCTTGGCTGCATGGTATTCGGCGTTCTCGGAAAGGTCGCCGTGCTGGCGCGCTTCGCCGATGGCGGCGGTGACAGCCGGCCGCTCCTTGAGTTTCAGACGCCTCAGTTCCTCGTCGAGGGCGTGGAAGCCCTCGCCGGTCATGGGTACTTTTTCCATCGCAGGTTTAAGCTAAGCTCGCCCTTATGGTATTGAAATGGCCCGCCATGGACTTGCGCGTCCAAGAGGGCCTAGGAGATTAGTAGCCCGCGCCCCCGGTTTCAAGAGCCGTGAGGCTTGGCTGGTCAGTCCGGTTTTTCAGAAACGACAAAAACGCAAAATTTCAAAGGTTTGGGGGATCGGATCGGCAGGCTGACCGGCAGCAATTTACGGCGCCGAGCCGGACAAGGGTTAGGGTCGCCCTATCGAGCGGAGGCGCCCGCGCTCTCGCAGACCCTTTTCGCTCCGATCTCTAAGGTTGCCGCGAGGCTGTCCCCATGACCCCTGGTGTCAAGACGCGCGACGGCCCTTACCCCGCCCCGTAGCTCTGCAGCGACCGCACCTCCATCGCTCCCTCTGCCTGGGCCGCGATCCCCTGGGCCGCGGCCAGGGCGCCGGCGGTGGTGGTGTAGTAGGGGATTTTCATCATCAGGGCGGCGCGGCGCAGGGGGAAGCTGTCCTCGAGCGACTGGCGCCCCTCGGTGGTGTTGAACATCAGATGGATTTCGCGGTTTTTTATCGCATCCAGGATATGGGGCCGACCCTCCAGCACCTTGCGCACGTAGTCCACCTTGTAGCCCAGCGCCGCCAGATGGGCATGGGTGCCGCCGGTGGCCACGACGCGGAAGCCCAGGCCCAGCAACAACCGCACGGGCTCTTCGATCCATGGCTTGTCCGCGTCCTTGACCGACACGAACACCGCGCCAGCCGACGGCAGTTGCGTACCGCCGGCCAATTGGCTCTTGGCGAAGGCGCGCGCGAAGGCCGGCTGAGCGGTGTCTTCGCCGGGCCGGCGCCAGTCCAGCCCCATCACTTCGCCGGTGGAGCGCATTTCCGGGCCAAGGATCGTATCGACGCCGGCGAACCGGGCGAATGGAAAAACCGCCTCCTTCACCGCCACGTGGTCGTAGGGCGTGTCCGTCAAGCCGAAGCTGGCGAGGCTTGCGCCGGCCATGACCTTGGCGGCGATGGCGGCAATCGGCTTGCCGATGGTCTTGGAGACGAAAGGTATGGTGCGGCTGGCGCGAGGATTTACCTCCAGCACGAAGATCCGTGGGGCATCCGATAGCGGCTCCTCGATGGCGAACTGCACATTCATCAGTCCGCATACGCCGAGCGCCCGGGCCATGGCCTCGGTCTGGCGCTTCAGTTCGGCGATGGTTTCCGGACGCAAGGAAAACGGAGGCAGGGAACAGGCGCTGTCGCCCGAATGCACACCCGCCTCCTCGATATGTTCGAGCACCCCCGCCACGAAAACGGTCTCGCCGTCGCATAGCGCATCGACATCGACCTCGGTGGCGCGGGACAGATAGGCGTCGATCAGCACGGGCGCCTGGCCGGAGACCTTCAGAGCGGTCTGGATGTAGCGGCCCAGCTGTTCTTCATCCCTGACGATCTCCATCGCCCGGCCGCCCAGCACGTTGGAGGGGCGGATCACCACCGGGAAGCCGACTCTCAGCGCGCCGGCCAAGGCCTCTTCGGCGCCGCGGGCGATGGCGTTCACGGGCTGCTTGATGTCCAGTCGATGCAACAGTTGCTGGAACCGCTCGCGGTCTTCGGCCAGATCGATGGCGTCCGGCGTGGTGCCCAGGATCGGGATCCCCGCCGCCTCCAGCGGAGGGGCGAGCTTCAGCGGCGTCTGGCCGCCAAACTGTACTATCACGCCAAGCAATTCGCCCTTCGACGCCTCCACCGCGATCAGCTCCAGCACATCCTCCGCGGTCAGGGGCTCGAAATACAGCCGATCAGAGGTGTCGGGGTCGGTGGATACGGTCTCGGGATTGCAGTTGACCATGATCGATTCGACGCCGATCTCGGCCATGGCGAAAGCGGCGTGGCAGCAGCAATAATCAAACTCGATGCCCTGGCCGATGCGGTTGGGTCCGCCGCCGAGGATGATCGCCTTGCGGGCGCCCGTCGGTTCGGACTCGCACTGCGCGGCTTGTCCCAGCACGCCGGTTTCATAGGTCGAATACATGTAGGGCGTGGCGGCGGCGAACTCCCCGGCGCAGCTGTCGATGCGTTTGTAGACCGGGCGTACGCCCAGGGCGTGGCGGGTCGCGCGCACGTCTGCTTCAGCGCCGCCGGTCAGGCTGGCGAGACGTGCGTCGGCGAAACCCAGGGCCTTCAGGCGGCGCATGGCCGAGGCTTCGGCTGGCAGGCCTTCAGCGCGCACCCGAGCCTCGGTCTTCACCAGGGTTTCGATCTGGCGCAGGAACCAGGGCTCATAGGAACAGGCGGCGTTCACCGCCTCCACGTCGAGGCCATGTCGAAAGGCTTGGGCGATCACCCGCAGCCGGTCGGGGGTCGGATCGCCCAGCGCCCGGACGATGGCGGCGCGGCCGCCGGCCGGATCGCTCGCGCCGGGGATGTCGATCTCGTCCAGGCCGGTGAGGCCGGTCTCCAGCCCGCGCAAAGCTTTTTGCAGGCTTTCGGCGAAGGTGCGGCCGATCGCCATCACCTCACCCACCGACTTCATCTGGGTGGTCAGATGCGGTTCGGACCCCGGGAATTTCTCGAAGGCGAAACGGGGGATCTTGGTGACCACATAGTCGATCGAAGGTTCGAACGAGGCGGGTGTGGCGCCAGTGATGTCGTTGAGCAATTCGTCCAACGTGTAGCCCACGGCCAGGCGGGCCGCGATCTTGGCGATGGGAAAGCCGGTGGCCTTGGACGCCAGGGCCGAAGAACGCGACACCCGCGGGTTCATCTCGATCACCAGCATTCGCCCGTCCGCGGGGTTGACGGCGAACTGCACGTTGGAGCCGCCGGTCTCGACGCCGATCTCGCGCAGCACCGCGATCGAGGCGGCGCGCATACGCTGGTATTCCTTGTCGGTCAGGGTCAGGGCCGGGGCGACGGTGATGGAATCGCCGGTGTGGACGCCCATCGGGTCGATGTTCTCGATCGAGCAGACGATGATGCAGTTGTCCGCCTTGTCGCGGACGACTTCCATCTCGAATTCCTTCCAGCCCAGGACCGATTCTTCGATCAGGACCGAGTTCACCGGCGAT
>JAYTXV010000133.1:0-5741 GCA_043742805.1 Caulobacteraceae bacterium
GCTGGTCGCCCGGGTGATCCACGTCCATCAACGGCCCGAGGGCCGCCGCTTCCTGGTGCTCGACGCGGCGATGAACGACCTGATCCGCCCGGCCATGTACGGCGCCTATCACGATATCCGCCCCGTCGCCCCGCGCCCGGGACCCTTGGCGCCCTATGACGTCGTCGGACCGGTGTGCGAGACCGGCGACACCTTCACCCGCGATCGCCTGTTACCGCCGCTGGAAAGCGGCGATCTGGTCGCCTTCATGAGCGCCGGCGCCTACGGAGCGGTGATGTCCAGCGAATACAACACTCGCCCGCTGATACCCGAGGTGCTGGTCAAGGGTGATGACTGGGCGGTGGTTCGCCCCAGGCCGAGCTATCAGGCGATGCTGTCCCGGGAGCCGGCGGCGCCCTGGCTGACGTCTTCGATCATGGCGGCGACATAGGGCAGGCCGCGATAGGCGCCGGCCAGATCCATGCCGTAACCGATCAGGAATCGGGCCGGTGCTTCCCAGGCCACATGGTCGGGCTCGACCCGCCTGGGTTTGGGCCAGGGCTTGCGTGCGAACACAGCGGTGCTGACCGAGGCCGCGCCGGCGGCCTGGACGTGGCCCACGGCCTCGGTCAGTGAAAGGCCGGTGTCGAACACGTCATCGATGATCAGCGCGTGGCGTCCGGCGATCGGGCGCTGCAATCCGGCCCGGATCTCGCATCGCCCGCCGCTGACGGCGGCGTCGCCGTAGGAGGCCAGCCAGAGGGCGTCGAAGGCCACGGGCCTGCCCAGCCTGGCCAGCGCGCGCGTCAGGTCGGCGGCGAACCACAGGCCGCCCGTGAGCAGGCAGATGGCGATCGCGTCATCGCTCAGGGTCGGCGCGATCCGCTCGGCCAGAGCGTCGACGCGCGCGGCGATCGCCTCCTGGGGCAAGAGAATTTCCATCTCGAGAGAGCCGTTCATCGGCGAGGATCGATCGATGTCACGGCGCTGGTCGGCAAGCCGACCGCCTGGTAAACGCCGGCCAGCGCCGGAATGGCTCCGACAAGATCATCCCTTTTGGCCACGCCGACCGCGAGAGCGACCATGATCGCCAAAACAATCACCCAGATCACGACAAGGCGCGTCGGTCCGACCATGGCCCTGGCCTTCGGCGCCCGCGTTTCCCGTCGGATGGGGATGAAAGGCGACTCTGGCTTGGGTTCCGGGACCTCGGCCTGGGTCGCTGGAGGGATGTTCTCGGGGACGGTGGGCGTGAAATTCGCGGGCTCTGGCTCTGGCTCGGAATCTGGCTCGGGGACGGGGACGGGGGTGGTCACCTTGGGCCCTGGATCAGCCGGCGCCGGCTCTGGCGCATGGCCTGTGCCGACGGCGCGCCATCTCTGATGACAGGAGTCGCACTCTACGGTCCGGCCCGTAGACCAGACTTGGCCTTCATCGACCAAATATCGGGTGGCGCACCTCGGACAGGTCAGTATCATGATGAGACTCAGGGATCCCTTGGCTGCGTCATCCTGGGGTCGCTGATTTTCCCCGCCGTGTCCAGAAGGCCCATCGCCGCCTTGATCTCCAGCGAACCCCCATCGTCCCCCGCCCCGGCGGCGCTGCGCCTCCAAAGCGTCGTCGTTCGAAAAGCCGCCGGCGATGCCGAGACAGCGGCAATCTCATTCGACGTGGTCGCGGGCGGAGCGCATGTGCTGACCGGCGAAACGGGATCCGGCAAGACCGCCATCCTGCAAATGATCGGCTTGGCGATGACGCCGGCGCGGGGTGGTCTGCAACTGTTCGGCCAGGACGTCGCCCGTGTGCCTCGTCCGGCTCGCCACGCCCTTCGGCGGCGGATAGGAATGATCTTTCAGGATCTGAAGCTGGTCGATGGTCTATCCGCTGCCGACAACGTCGTCCTGGCTGTCCAGGCGGCCGGGCGGGATAGCAAGGGCGTGGCCAGGGAGATCGGCGAGGTGCTGTCCTGGGTTGGGCTGGGTCAACGCCGCCATGCCATGGCCGGCGCGCTGGACGACGACGGCCGGCGGCGGCTGGCCCTGGCGAGGGCGGTGATCAATCGGCCTGACCTCGTGATTGCCGACGAGCCGGCCGGTAAGACCGGCCAGGCCATTCTGGCGCTTCTGGCCGATCTCAATCAGGCTGGGACCGCCATCCTGCTCGCCACCCGCGACAGGTCGCTGGCCGCCAACGCCGGGGCGGAGGTCACCCATCTGAGCCGCGCGAGACCAGAGGCGGGCGGTAGACCATGAGCGGGGGCAAAATCGCCCGGCGTGGTCCCGCCCTGCTGCCGGGAGTCGGCGGCCCACCGCCCGGCGTCCTCCTGGCGATTCTGCTACTGTCCTGGATCGCCGCGCTTGCTCTGATGGGCGTCGTCGCCGCGGCCCGAACTCTGGAGGCTTGGCCGGCCCGCCTCGCCGGCTCGGTCACCGTGGCCACGACGGGCGGCGGGATCGAGAGCGCCGACGCCGCCGCCGCCCGGGTGGCGGAAATCCTCGGCCGGACGCCCGGCGTTTCCCGGGTGCAGGTCCTGGATCCTGCACCGGAAGACGCTCTGGCGGCCCGGATCATGGGTGCTCCGTCGGTAGGGGGACCTACGGCGAGTGAACCTGATCTACCCTCACCCACGCCGCGGCTTCTCAACGTTGTGTTCAGTCCAAACTCAACGCTGACCGCGCGCGGGCTGAAAAAGATTCTCGCCGATCAGGGCCCGCCGGTCGCGATCGACGATCACGGGTTCTGGTCCGGGCCGCTGGAGCGCACGGCTCTGGTTTTGGCTGGGGGCGCGGCGATACTTCTGGCGGCCCTGCTTTTGGGAGTCTGGAATCTGGTCGCCGGAGGCGTTAGGCGGGCGTTCGGCCGACATGCCGGGCGACTGTTGCTGCTGACGCATCTGGGGGCCGCCGAGCCGGTCCTTACCGGCCCGTTCCGTCGGGGTCTGACCCTGGCGACGATTATCGGAGCCGGGCTCGGCGTCTTCGCGGCGGCGGGTATCGGAGCGTTGCTCATAGGGTCGCCCCAGGCAGCCATCGCATTCGGCGGGCTCGGCGTGCCGTTGCCGACGATCGCTCCCCTAGACCTCGCCGCGGGCCTGGCCTGGCTGCCGGTGGCGGTCCCCGTCGGAGCCCTGGCGGCCCGGATGGCTGCGGTCGCCGCCCTTAGGCGGATGTCTTGAAGAGCCTCGCCGCCGGGTTGGTGGCCTTGATGATCTGGACCGCGGGCCTTCTGGCTTTCGCCGACCGGATCGCGCGGATTACCCCGGCCAATACACCGGACCCGGCTGACGGGATCGTGGCCCTGACCGGCGGGTCCGACCTGCGCCTGCGCGTGGCCACCGACCTGCTGGAAGCCGGCAAGGGACGGCGGCTGCTGGTCTCAGGCGTGAACCGCGGTGTCACGCGGGTGCAAATCTGGGGCGTCACCCGCGCGGCCAAGCCGGTGTTCGATTGCTGTATCGATTTGGATTTCACGGCTCGCGACACGATCGGCAACGCGCGAGAGACTGCGGTCTGGGTGCGGGCCAGGGGCTATCACAGCCTGATCCTGGTCACCGCCGACTATCATATGCCCCGGGCCGCCCTGGAACTGCGCGCTCGCTTGCCGGGGGTCGCCATCGCCACCTATCCGCTGGTCACGCCGGACCTTGACGCGGGCCATTGGCAGGACACTACCCTTGGCGCCAGGCGAATGATGGGGGAATACACGAAATATCTGGTGGCGCTGGGGCGTGAATTGACTATCGCCCTGGGCGACAAGGCCACCCCCGTCCAGACGGCGGGAACCGGGACCCTTCGACCATGATGATGGCGCGCTCCCTGATGTTCGTGGCGGTGTTCTACCTGTGGTCGGTGCTGTGTGGCCTCGTGATGACGCCGATGATGTTGGGACCCCGGCGATGGATGATCCGCGCAATGGCGGTGTGGGGCGTGGTGGTGATCGCCTTGCTGCGGACCCTCTGCGGTATCCGAGTGGAGTTCCGCGGGCTGGAGCATGTTCCCCGGGGCCGCGCCCTGGTCGCCGCCAAGCATCAATGCATGTTGGACACCATGGCTCCCCTGGCGATCTTGTCCGACGCCGCCTTTGTGATGAAACGCGAACTGCTGAGAATTCCGTTTTACGGCTGGTTCTGCGTCAGGGCGGGGATGATCGAACTGGATCGCAAGGGCGGCGCCGGCGCCCTGCGCAAGCTGATCGCCGACTCCCGCTCCCGCCTTGAGGAACCCCGCCAGCTGGTGATCTTTCCCGAGGGCACCCGCATGGCGCTGGGCAGCAAGGCCGCCTACCAACCGGGCGTGGCCGGCCTCTATCGCGATCTGGGTATCGCCTGCACGCCGATGGCGACCAACTCCGGCGCCCACTGGCCGGCTCATGGCTTCCTCCGCCGGCCGGGCGTGATCGTCTATGAATTTCTCGAACCCATCCCCGCTGGCCTGCGCCGGGCGGCTTTCATGCGCGAGCTCGAGACACGAATTGAGACGGCTTCGGCCCGGCTGCTATCGGAGTAGGACCTATTCGTTCTCCAGATGGGAGACCCGCGCCAGCAGCCGCTCCATGGCGCTGTCGCGCACGCCTTCAGCTCGCAAGTGTGTGACCAGATCGCTCAGATAGTCGATATTGCGCCCTGACAGACCCCGGGCGCCGGCGATCAGGCGGGCTTGGTCTTCCAGGTCCAAGGCCCCGGCCCATTGCGGGTGGCCGATATCGGAAAGAAAGGTCACGGCCTCGACGCGCCGCCCGTCCTGAAGCCGAACCGTCCTTCGCGCCTCGATATAGGTTTCCGTGGGCTGCTCGCGTTCCAGCAGATAGGCGTGGACCTGGGGCCAGTCGCGCCCGTCGATGCGGTAGGCCGCGCCGCGCACCGCGCCGCCCGCCGCCAGGCCGAGGACCAGGCCAGGCCGTTCCGGCGTGCCGCGGTGGTGGACCGAATAGATGCAGAAAGCGCGACGCCGACCGTGTAGAACAGCTCCGGCTCGTTCCACATAGTCGAAGCCCGGTCGCCACATCAGCGAGCCGTAGCCAAACACCCAATGTGCCTCGCCCGTCATGACCTCGCTCAAAAATCCCGACATCCGCAAGGTTTCCGCCGCCCCAAGGCGTCTTTGGCTCTATGCGCCGTTCGTGGTGCTGGCCATAGCCGTAGCCGTATGGACGGCCGGCTGGTTTTGGATGCGCGGCGAAGTCTTCCGGCGCATGGACCAGGGCGCGCGCCAATTGGGCGCGTCCGGTTACAGGATCGACTGGGGCGCTCGTTCCCTTTCGGGATTCCCCTTTCGCCTCGACCTAGACATCGCCGCCCCCCGACTCCGGGAGATTTCTGGCTGGGGCCTTTCGGCCTCGGGGCTGAAGGCCGAGGCCTTCGTGTTCGCGCCCGATCACTGGGTGATCGTGGCGCCGGGCGAAGTGACCCTCAATCGGCGGGTCGGCGGGCCAGTGACGATAAACGCGAAGGTTCTGCGGGGCAGCCTCTCCGAGATGGGCGCCCACCCGCCCCGTCTTTCCATCGAGGGCATGGGCCTGACCTTCGCCGCCGCGCCAGGCGCGTCGCCGGTGGCGATCGCCAGCGCCGAAGGGTTGCATCTGCACGCCAAGGCTGGCCCGATGGGGCAGGGCGCGTTCTATGTCGAGATCGACAGGGCCAACAGCGCCGATTCCGGCCTGCTCAACGATATCGCCGCCGATGCGCCCGTTACGCTGATCGTCGACGCTATTTTTTCCCATGCCGGCGCCCTGAGCGGCCAGGGTTTCGCGGGCGCCCTTAGGGG
>JAYTXV010000134.1:0-6512 GCA_043742805.1 Caulobacteraceae bacterium
CGGCTCGGGCGGTGGCGATGGCTTCATCCAGATGGGCGACCTTGATTCGGCGCAGGCCTTGTTTCGGCGAGGCGCGCCAAGTCACGGTTCTGATCCCCGACAGATAGCCAGCCGGCAGGGCCGCCTCGCCACCGTCGGGATCGACGATCCAGCCGCGTTGCGGAAAAAAACCCTTGGCCTGGATTGCGTCGAAGGTGTCGGAAATCGCGCGGGGCGGTCCCCCGTCAAGACGGAACACGGCGCGGGTGGTGTCCCCACGCCGGGCGAGTCGGAATATCGCGGCGCTGGCGTGCAGGCTGACGTCCTTGCCGGTGATTGAACAGCCGGTGGTTCCGGAGAAGCGGTCCCTGGCGATGGCGATGGACCAAGCCCCGGCATGGGCGCGACGCCCCGTCAGGTGGTGGTTCGACGCCGGATGGACGTGCCAGGCCAGCGGGTTGAACAGGCTAAGCGCCAGGGCGGCGGTCAGAAGCATGGTGGGCGCATCCCAGGGCGGTTGATCTGGGCGCGATAGTCACCAGAGTCGGTCCAAGATCAATATCTCCACGACATCGCCCACTTCGCTGGCGGGCGCCCGGCGAGCGCGGCGGACCAGGGCGTCAGCCTGGGCGAAGATGGTGACCAGCGAGGAATCCTGGTCTTTCAGCGGGCTGACCCAAAGCCCGCCATCGGGCTCATAGGTCAGGCGCGCCCGCATCCAGTGTTCCCTGTCGCCGTTGGCGCCCAGCGAGGCGCGGGTCCGGGCCGTCACGATCCGGGGTTGCGGCTCCGCGCCCTGCATTGCCCGCAGAAGCGGCTGCAAGAACAGCTCGGCGCAGACCAGGGCCGAAGCCGGATTGCCCGGCAGGCCCAGCACCCGGCGCCCGTCGGCGAGGACACCGAACCAAGTCGGCTTGCCCGGCCGCACCGCTACGCTTTCGACGATCAGCTCCAGGCCCAGCTGCTTCAGGGCCGGCTTGACCAAATCGTGATCCCCCACGGAGGCGCCGCCCAGCGTGACGATCAGGTCGCCCCCTGCGTCGGCCACCGCCTCGGCGGTCGAGGCCTCGTCATCACCCACCAAGGGTAGGGGGGTCGCGTCGGCGCCCCAGGTCTCGGCCAGAGCGGCCAGGGCCGTGGAGCCGGAATTGAAGATCTGAAACGGTCCCGGCGCGCCGCCCGGCTCGACCACCTCCTCGCCGGTGGAGAGGATCGCGACTCGGGGCCGGCGGTGGACAGGAATCGTGGCCAGCCCCGCCGCCGCCGCCAGCGACAGCCGCCACGGGTCGAGCCGCGCGCCCCGCTCCAGCAGGATCGCTCCGGCGTGGAAATCCAGGCCGGCGGCCCGGATGTGCCGGGGGTCGGTGATCTCCGGAATATGCACCGTGTCGCCTTCGCGCCGAGCGTCTTCCTGGATCACCACCGCGTCGGCGCCGTCGGGCACGGCCGCGCCGGTGAAGATTCGCACTGCCTCCCCGGGTCCAACCGAGCCGTTGTAGCCGTGACCGGCGGCGCTTTCGCCGGTGATCCGGCGTGGCCCCGCCCCATCCTCCGACCGCACCGCCCAGCCGTCCATGGCCGAGGCGGCGAACGGCGGCTGGTTGCGCGAGGCGACCACCGCCCCGGCCAGAAACCGGCCCTTGGCCAGCGCCAGAGCTACCTCCTCTGCCGCCAGGGGCTCGACCCCCGCCAGAATTCGCGCCCGCGCGTCCTCGACCGACAGGAGCTTCATGACGTGCGCCAGTCGCCAGAGGCGCCGCCGGTCTTTTCCAACAGCCTGACGCCCTCGATGACCATGCCCCGGTCGGCGGCCTTCAACATGTCATAGAGCGTCAGACAGGCCACGGACACGGCGGTCAGGGCCTCCATCTCCACCCCGGTCGGGCCGGTGGTCTTGACCTTGGCTATCACCTCCAGGCCGCCCTCGGCGACGTTCACCGTCACCCGCGCCTTGCTCAGCGCCAACGGATGGCACAGCGGGATCAAGTCGCTGGTGCGCTTGGCGCCCATCACCCCCGCGATCTCGGCCACCGCGCGCACATCGCCTTTTTTGCCACCGCCCGAGACAGCTAGCGCCAGGGTCGCCGGGGCCATGCGCACGAAACCGGTCGCCACCGCCTCGCGCGCGGTGGCCGGCTTTCCGGACACATCCACCATCCGCGCCCGGCCCTCGGCGTCCAGATGTGTCAGGCCACCCGTTTTCTCAGAGGTCATGCTTCGAGCAATCTGGGCATCAGCTCGACCATGTTGCAGGGCCGGTGGCGGCTATCGAGCTGGGCGGCGATCACCTTGTCCCAACCATCTTTTACCGCGCCGTTGGAGCCGGGCAGGCAGAACACGAACACCCCGTCGACGATCCCCGCCAGCGCCCGCGACTGCAGGGTCGAAAGCCCCACCGTCTGATAGCTGACCAGGTGGAACACCACCGAGAAACCGTCGATCTCCTTGTCGAACAGCGGCCGGATCGCTTCGGGCGTCACGTCCCGGCCGGTCAGGCCGGTGCCGCCCGTGGTGACGATGGCGTCGACCTCGCCGGACATCGTCCAGGCCTTCACCCGCTCACGGATCACCGCCACGTCGTCGGCCACGATCGCCTTGCCGGCCAGCACATGTCCGGCCCTGGTCACCCGATCAGCCAGCACATGTCCGGAAGTGTCGCTTTCCTCGTCCCGCGTATCGGAAATCGTCAGCACCGCGACGCGCACCGGCCGGATCGCCGTCGCCTCGTCATAGCGTCCGCCGGGGGTGAGTGCGTTCATCGGGGCCTCCTTGGTCTCCCGGGTTCTTTACGCCATTCAAGCGACAAATGGGAGGCGGCGGCGTTCTGATCAGCATTCAAACTCTACCCGAATTGCACCACTAGGCATTCCGCGAAAATGCCGGTTTTCGTGAGGCGCCCCCCGCGCCGACGGCGCGGCTCGTGCCGCCAGCCAATGTCCAAGCCCGCGTCGCCCGCCGAAGAACGTCGGCTGAATCGAGCGCGCTCATAGCATCGCCAGGTAACGTAGCGCCGGCAGACTCGGCAGGAAGAAATAATCGCCGCCGGCCGCCTGGACGAAAGTATCGACATGGACGGTTCGCCGCAGCGGCGTCTCATGGATGGTCATTGGCCCCTTTGGCCCAACCAGCGGATCGACTTCCGAGCGCAGGGTCGCGAAATCACTGTTGAGCAGCCAGGTCTGTTGGACGAACTCGAACTGCCGCGCGATGTCCGTGTTCAGGCACATGAACAGCAGGCCCCGGTTGGCGCCGTCATCCACCCGATGATCGGCGATCCTGGCTCCGAATTTCCGGGCTCGGCGCATGATGCGATGGTTGTTGGCCGCCTGGAGCAGATCGGCCTTTTGTAGCGAATTCGGCGCCAGCGAGTCGCGCGGATTGGCGCGTCTGACATGGCTTCCCGCTGGACAGCCGGTCGCCTGGGCGTCGCGATCGTAGAACAGGTAATTGCTGTCGGGCAGGCCGAGCGCGTCGGCCTTGAGCACGCCAATGGGGCACAGGAGATGACCCTGGCGATCGCGGCCCACGACTCGTTCGGCGATCCATTCGGCGGTGACATGGCCCGAATTGGCGGGGTCGTGCTCGCGGATCGCGGCGGCGTTGCGGTCCATGGCGTTCCAAAATGCGGCGACGTTCTGCCTCAACTCCCGGGCGACCAGATAGGAGCCGTTGAGGCCCAGATCGAAGTATCCCTCGGCGGTTCGGTGCGGCGGCAGACCGGCGGCGGCCGGGCGGGGGTCGCGCTCGTCGGGCTGGGCTTCCAGGTCGCCGGGGGTGACCGGCCCGGGAGAATTCTCGTGGTGGCCGTTGAGGTAGCCGATCAGAAACTCCCCGAGGGCAACGCCCTGAACAGCGTTCTTGTTGTCCTTGCCCACCACCTTGCCATCGAGCAGCACGGCGCGGTTCTCGTCGTAGGGAGCGGGTTGGGACAGGCCGTCCGCGAAGCCGAAATGCTCGCGGCTGATGCCGCTGTTTTCAACATCGAGCACCAAGTCCAGGGTGTGGACGACCGCGACTTGATGGGGTCGCAGGGCCTCCGTCACCGCGTTCGTCCACGCCTTCGCATCGTCCTCGCCACGGGCATAAAGAAGCAGCAGCGCGTGAACCGTGATGTCGGTGACGATATGCTCTTCCTGATGGCCGCCATCGGGCACGTCGAAGGCGCCGGGCAGGGACGACACCGCCGTCCTGAGCGGCGTGTTGGCGCTCCACCGGGGTCCATCCGGAACGACTGTCTCAAGCCACTCGCCCGAGCGGCGGTCCCCAAGCCTGCGCAGCCGATCCTCCTGGAACATGCCTTCGACGAATGGCCGCGAAAACGACGCCAGCGCCGTTGCGGGCAGGCCCATCCGTTGCAATCCGGTCCAGCTGAAGGCGAGCGCCGCCGCCCGCGACGACTGTGCGTCACCATCGGCCTTGTCCGGCGGCTGGGCGTTGGTGATTGGCGCCACCCTCGTCAGGGTTTTCAGCCAGGCGCCGAGGTTGGTCGCGGCGGGGTCTTCTGGCCAGCGAAACTCCAGCAACAGCGCCCGGCCAGTCTCCAGGTGACCGAACCCGCTGACCACCAACCCTTGGACAAGCGCATCATTGGGCGCCGCCAGCTTCCAGCTCGGCCACTGTCTGCGCGGGGCCGCTACAGGTCGCGTATCCATGCCGCCGCCTCCGTCTCGCCAAGTCCGGGTTTGCGCAAGCCGTCGGCGATACGGTTGTTGCGTTCGATTTGATCGACGGTGAGCTCCCGATAGGCGCTGTACCAGAACCGGCTCACCGCCCGGGACGCCAGCGCCCAGTTCTTGAACTGCCTGCCGTGGCTGGCGCCGTCGAGAATGGCGAAGCGCGTCGGCGGAAAGCCGATGCCGCATCCCCAGGCCAGGGTTAGTCCAACGCTCGCCTTCTCGATGAAGTCGTCGAGATAGGAATCCCAGCTGTGGTCGAAGTTGCTGAGGAACAGCAGCCGGCTGTTATTGTTCAGGAACGCCCAATGGGCGAAATGCACCGTCCGCATACTCCCAAGATAGCCGTTCATGGCGGTGAAACGCAGCAACAGCCCCAGGCCCAGATGACCGACGCGGATGATGAGCGTGCGCAGAACACCCGGCTTGACGATGACGATCGAGCCCATGTGGTTCTGGGCGATCCAGTCCTCGCGGCGGACCATCTCGCGTAGCATCCGCTGATCGATAGGCGGCGCGTCGTGCGAGGAGTCGCGGCGCTCCAGATAGCGGAGCCATAACAGCAGCAGCCCCGCCGAGACGACGATCCCGACCAGTCCCCACAGTGAAGCGACGGCCACCGAGCGCCAGGCGGCGTCGACGCTGAGGTCCGGGGCGACGCGCAGACGAGCCAGCACCCATCGCGCCGCAAGGACGAGCGGGGTCAGCAACACGATCGCCGCCGTCAGATAGGCGATGAAGAAGCTCACGATCATGCCGGCGTTCTTCAACAGCCCTGGAACCGGGTTGAAAAGTGTATCGACCTCGGCGCCGGCCAGGGGTTTGCGCTTTAGATACGCCGCCAGGCCAATCACCGCGATCGCCAGCACCATGTACAGAAGCAAGTACCATGAGGACGTGAAGATAGCTGCGAGGGCAAGCCCCGGCGCCGCGAGGACCAGCAGCACCGCGGCCACGAAGGCGAACAGGCGCACGCCGTCGGCGATGTGTTCGGCGGCCGGGATTCTGGTCTCGGCGGGATCGTTCAGCCAGCCAAAGGCGGGCAACAGTTCGCGCCTGAGTTTCCCATGCACATCGACGGCGCCGATGCCGCGGTAGGGGCTAGGGCCGATACGATCCGGACAATCGATCTGCGATCGGACGGCCGCGAACAACTCGTCCTCCCGCAAAATGCGGTCCCGGGTCATGCCCCGGTTGCCGTGATGAAAGACGCTTGGCTGGTGGGTGCGGGTCTCGAAATAGGGTGCAACGGGCGCATGGGATTGCGCCGCTGTCACCGCGTCATAGAGCGGGCCATCCTCGTCCAGTGGCCGCTTGCAACACCTGAGCGCCTCTCTCAGACTTTCTCCGAGCGCCGCTTCGATCTGCCCCCAGAACACCCCCGGCGCGCCGTCGATATTGGCTTCGAAAATGAACGTCGGGTCGAATTCCGACGCCGGGAACACACTCATCGACATGAAGTGCAGGGTCGGAACATCGCGCTTCAGCCGCGCGAAGTTTTCCGGGATGCCGAAATCACCAGTGTCCTCGGCCACCCGTATGCGTTCGATCACCGCAATCAGGCGACTGCAACTGTCGGGCTTAACTTCAAGCGGGATGCAAAACGTCGTCTGCTTCATTCGCCGCCAGCCCTCCCAGTAAGGGTCAAGACCTGAGAAGCACACGAGCGTCGTTCCCTGTCCAGGGTATACATTCTGAAGAGTGTTATAAGCCTGCGGCCGGTAGCGGCGCGATAAACGCCCGCAAGGCTTCGAGGACCAGCGGGCGTTTCTGGCGAACCGGCCATCGACGCCGCGATCGCCCCCAACCCAGGCCCGCTAGATGGAAGCCGCTTACCGCGAGGCCGAAGCCAATGGCCTG
>JAYTXV010000135.1:0-15233 GCA_043742805.1 Caulobacteraceae bacterium
GTATCGCGACGGTAGCCGAGCGGGCCGGCGGAGGCCCGGCGCCCCAGGTCGTTCGCGGCATGGAAAACCTGCGCACCGCGCTTCGCCTGAAACTAGAGCAGGGCAAGCTCACCGAGGCCCGGGTCGCCGCTATCGCCACCGCGCTGGACACAGCCGCCCAGGGCGTCGAACAGGCCTAAACAGCCTGTCCTTCGCCGGCCTTGCGTCATCGCCCGCGACCGGTGAAAGTCATCGGCATCGACACCGATAGACCCTCCCGCGAAGACGGGCGGACCACAGCCGAGGCGAGGGACAAATGGCGGACACCAGCGAAGCGATGACCCAGTGGGTTGGGACCCAAGCGGTGGCCACCGCGAATGGCCCCGTCCGTGGCTATCGGGACGCGGGCCTGAGCATCTTCAAAGGTCTTCGCTATGGCGCGTCCCCAACCGGCGCCCTTCGGTTCAGGCCCCCGCAACGCCCTGCCCCCTGGACTGAAGTCGCCGACGCTGTAGCTCTGGGAGCGCCGGCGATCCAGGCGGGTCTCAAGCCCGGCGAAAAGGCTGGCGGACGCAGCGCCGGAGATCCTCCCGCGCCGGGGGAACCCGGGACTAGCGAGGACTGTCTTTTCCTCAACGTCTGGACGCCCAGACTGGACGCCGGCGCCCGTCCGGTCATGGTCTGGCTGCACGGCGGCGGCTTCGGCAATGGCTCGGGCGGCGCGGCAATGTATGACGGCGCCGCCTTGGCTCTGCGGGGCGATGTCGTCACAGTGACCGTCAACCACCGGTTGAACATCTTCGGCTATCTGAACTTGGCCGATCTTGGCGGGCACCCGTCATCGGGTCAGGCCGGCATGCTCGATATCGTGCTGGCGCTGGAGTGGGTGCGCGACAATATCGCTCGGTTCGGCGGGAATCCCGGCGCCGTCACCGTGTTCGGCGAAAGTGGGGGCGGTTGGAAAGTCTCCCTGCTTCAGGCCATGCCCGCAGCCCAAGGACTGTTCCATCGCGGAATTATCCAAAGCGGCCCGGGATTGAGGGCCCTGCCCGGGCACGTCGCGACAAAAACGGCGGCGGGACTATTGGCCGCCTTGGGTATCCAGCCGGGTGACCTGACCAAACTGGAGACCCTGCCGGCCGAGGCGATCCAGGCCGCAGCGGTCCCCGTGGCGGGCGACCGGCTGATGAGCGCCTTCACCCCCTGCATCGACGGGTTCGCCCTCCCCCGGGACCCCTTCCACCCGGATGCATCGCCCATTTCGGCGAGCATTCCCCTGATGATAGGCACCAACAAGGACGAAACCACGCTGTTCAACCTTGGCGCGCCGGGCTTCGGCCAATGGACGGAGGCCGATTTGATCACGCGCGCCCGGGCGGCGGCTGGTGACAAGGCCGAAGCCCTGGTGGCCGCACTGCGCCAAGCCTATCCCGACTATTCGCCCACTCACCTGATCTGCGCGGTGCAAACGGTGACGACAATGTGGGCCAATTCCGTCACCTTGGCCGAACGGAAGGCCACTCAAGGCGGCGCCCCTGTCTTCATGTATCTGCTGACTTGGGAGACCCCGGTGGCGCGCGGGGCGCTCAAGTGTCCGCATGCCCTTGAGATTCCGCTGGTGTTCGACAACGTCGAGACCGCACGGAATTTCGTTGGCCGGGGAGACCAACCGCAAAGACTGGCGGACCAGATGGCGCCGGCTTGGCTTGCTTTCGCGCGAACGGGCGACCCCAACGGCTCCGCTCTGGAGCATTGGCCAGCCTATGAAACGGGCTCGCGCGCCACCATGATCTTCGACATGGAAAGCCGGGTTGAAACCGACCCCTTGTCTAACGTTCGAAAGATCATGCAACAGGGGTGACCCAATTTCCGGGTCACCCTTGCGCTATCTCCATTCAGGCGTCGAACACAATGACCGAGCGGGCGATCTGACCGGTCTTCATTTCGGCGAAGGCCTCATTGACCTCTTCGAGCTTGATCCGTCGGGAGATCATCTCATCGAGCTTGAGCTTGCCGGTCATATACATGTCCACCAGCCGCGGCATGTCGACCGGGAAGTGGTTGGACCCCATCAGCGATCCCTGAATCTTCTTTTCACCCAGGAACGCCCAGCCGGGGATCTCGATGGTCTGGCCAAACGGGATCATGCCGATGATGTTGGCCGTCCCGCCACGACGGATCATGCCGAAGGCCTGCTCGGCGGTCTTTTTCAGACCGATCGCCTCGAAGCTGTGCTGGACGCCGCCTTTGGTCATCTCCAGCACCGCCTTCACCGGATCGGTGTCTGCGGCGCAAATAAAGTCGGTGGCGCCAAAATGACGGGCCAGATTGTCTTTCGACGCCGACAGGTCGACAGCGATAATACGGCTTGCGCCGGCGATCGCTGCGCCATTGATTGCCGCCAAACCAACCCCGCCGGCGCCGATCACGGCCACCGTGTCGCCCGGCCTGACGTTGGAGGTGTGGAACACCGCGCCCACGCCGGTCATGACGCCGCAACCGATCAAGGCTGCGCGGTCCAAGGGCATGTCCTTTCGGATCGCCACGCAGGCATGCTCATGAATAAGCATCTGCTCGGCGAACGATGAAAGATTCAGATATTGCAGCATCGGACCGGTCGGCTGTGACAGGCGCGGTTCGTCCTCGGGACCGCGCTTGGTGTCCGAACTGACGCATAGGCTCATATGGCCGGTGAGGCAGAACTCGCAATGACCGCAGAAAGCCGAGAGGCAGGTGATGACGTGGTCGCCCACCTTCACCGTGCGCACCTCCGAACCGATCTGTTCGACCACCCCGGCGCTCTCGTGGCCAAGCACCGCCGGCAGGGGATGCGTGTAGTGCCCTTCAATGAAGTGCAGGTCCGAGTGGCAAACTCCCGCAGCGACCGTGCGAACCAGCACCTCATGCGGTCCGGGTTTGTTGATCTGCACGTTCTCAATCTGCAAGGGAGTTCTCACCTCACGCAATACGGCGGCCTTCATCGTTCCATCTCCCGTGGTCCTTGACTGGTATAGCCGAGGCTTATCGCCGCTTCGACCGGGGTCGCCAAGGGAAAATCGCCGATGGCTGGCGGTTGGCCTCGAGCACACGAATGCAAGCACACGAACGTTGCCCGTTGGCCTCCGGCGTCCTAGGTTGCCGTCCATGCAACGCTTCGTTCTTGCAGTTCTATTGGCTCTGGTGCTGGCGTCCTGCGCCGATGGGTCCGCCGGCCCCGGGGGAATCGCGACGTCGGGCTATGAACCGTCTTCGGCCGCTGGAACCATTTTTGAGGCTCGCGACTTTGCCTGGTCAACTACCAGGGGCGACGGTTCGATTTCCGGCGCGTTGACATACCATCAAGGCGCGGCTCGCTTCAGTTGCCAGGGCAGCGACGTGATTCTGACACCGGAAACCCCATGGAGTCGGCGGCGCATGATCGTGCTTTATGGCTCGGCGAGCGTCGCGGCCGCCCCCGTATCGATTGTAAGGGCGCGGACTCCCTCGGCGGGCGCCGGTGACTATGCGCGATTTGTTCGCCGCACGACCTGCGATTCAGCCAGTCATTTCAGCTTCAGTGCTTTGCCCAACGGTTCCTGGTTCGTCATCACCGTGGGCAAATCGATAGAAGGGACTGGCGAACCGGTCGCGGTGGCGAGGCGGGTTGAGACACATGGCGGTCCCGTAAACATGTCTTTACCCTGACCGGGAGAGCCAGCCCTGTCGCATTGCAGCGCCCGCCGTCCGACTGTAATAAAGGTTTAAAGAGGAACTTATCTTGCCAAGACCAAAGGGCACACGGGACGCCGACTATGGCATCCGGCGGAGCGAACTCCTCCGCGGAATGAGCCGCCATATGATGCGGCGTGATTCCCCCCATCCCAGCCTTCGTGAACTGGCCTCCGCAGCCGGGGTCAGCGTCCCCACGATTCGCCACTATTTCGGCGCGCGCCCTCAGGTTGTGGATGCGATTTTCGAAGAGTGTCTGAAGCTCGGGCAGGAAGGGCTGGTCGCACAACGGAACGCCGAAAAACCTTTCGCCGAATCGATAAGAGACTATTCGACAGCACTCATCCACGCTCTCGCGGCTAGTCGTGAGGTGTGCCTCGGCGATCTGTTCGCGGTGGCTCTCGGTGAAGGATTGCTCGACGTCGGAGTCAGCCGCTCGACGCTCCGGCACATTATCGATCCCACCATCAGTGTGCTGGAGGACCGCCTGCGGGCGCATATCGTGCACGGCGATATGATCGATACCGATGTTAGAGCCGCCGCCATGATGCTGATATCGCCACTGCTGCTTGCTTCTCTCCACCAGCACCAGTTGAGCGGCGACCGGGATCGCCCAATGTCGTTGAGCGCGACGACCGAGGCCGTGAGCGCGGCGTTCATCCGCGCTTATGGCAGAGCGACGGCTTCCGCCAGCGCATCCGGTCCGGCCACCTGAAGGCCCCCGATGTCCGCGCGGCGCCGCCGCACCCGCAAATAACCACATGGCGCCTTGCGACGGGGTCGTTACATTCTATATACCGGGCGAGATAGTTTATTCAAACCGGGTCCTGCAAGGTGTCGGGTCGGGATAGGAGTGACGATGTCCAACGTTAAAGCGCTAGGCGGACGCCTGAGCCCTAACCTCAACACGCGCGCCACCGGTCGCCCTAGCCAGGATGAGGCGGAGGCGGCTGTCAGGACCTTGATAGCCTGGGCGGGGGACAACCCGGACCGCGAGGGCCTGCTGGACACTCCGGCGCGCGTCGTCCGTTCCTATAAAGAACTGTTCAGCGGTTACGACGAAGATCCCAGGCGCTTTCTCGAACGCACCTTCGAGGAGGTCGGTGGTTATGACGACATGATCGTCCTTACCGACATCCGGGTCGTGAGCGTCTGCGAACACCATATGCTGCCGGTGGTCGGATGGGCCCATGTCGGCTATCTGCCGCGCAACCGCGTGGTTGGCATATCCAAGCTCGCCCGCGTGGTTCAGGGCTTTGCCAAGCGACTTCAAATCCAGGAGAAACTGACCGCGGATATCGCCGAAGCGATCCAGGAGGTCCTCAATCCCCACGGTGTCGGGGTGGTGATCAAGGCCGAACACAGTTGCATGACCCTGCGCGGCGTAAACACTCCAGGATCCAGTTTGTCCACCAGTCGGCTCCTGGGGGTCATCCGGGATGACCCCCGCAGTCGGGACGAATTCCTGCGGACCGCCCGAGCCGGCTGATCCGGGTGCGATCAGCCGATAGTCCCATGGCTCAGTGAAGTGCCGCCCGATTGATTTCAAGCCCGCGCACACCGGCGCTGACCTGAATGAGCGAGCCATCGGTCAAATCGCCGCCAAGCAGCTTCTTAGCAATCGGATCGACAAGTTCCTTCTGAATGACCCGCTTAAGGGGTCTCGCGCCATAGACCGGGTCATAACCTCGCTCGCCGAGCCAGTGCAGGGCAGCCGCGTCGAGATCGATCGTCATTCGGCGGTTTTCCAGTAACTTCTCCACGCGGCGGAGCTGTAGGCGCACGATGGTGTCCATCTGGTCACGACCGAGACGCTTGAAGAGGAGAATCTCGTCGATCCGATTGAGGAATTCCGGCCGGAAGTGGCGACGCACCACATCCATGACCATCGGCCGCACTGCCTCCGTCTCCTCTCCCTCGGCCTGGCTGGCCAGGAACTCGGAACCAAGGTTCGAGGTCATGATGATCATGGTGTTACGGAAGTCCACGGTGCGCCCCTGGCCATCGGTCAGGCGGCCGTCATCCAGAACCTGCAGGAGAATGTTGAAGACGTCGGGGTGGGCCTTCTCCACCTCGTCGAACAGCACCACCTGATACGGTCGACGGCGAACCGCCTCGGTCAAGGCGCCGCCTTCGTCATAACCCACATATCCGGGAGGCGCGCCGATCATCCGGCTCACCGAATGCTTCTCCATATATTCGCTCATGTCGAGGCGGGTTATGGCCGCCTCGTCGTCAAACAGGAATTCGGCCAGGGCCTTGGTCAGTTCGGTCTTGCCGACACCCGTGGGTCCAAGGAACAGAAACGATCCGATCGGCTTGCCGGGGTCCTGCAAACCCGCCCTTGATCGGCGTACGGCATCCGAAACGGCCTCCAAGGCCTCTTCCTGCCCCACCACGCGACCCCGGAGAGAGTCCTCCATCCGCAACAGTTTGTCGCGTTCGCCTTCGAGCATCTTCTCCACGGGCACACCGGTCCAGCGCGAAACAACCCCGGCAATCTGCTCGGCGTCCACCACTTCAGGGGTCAAGGCGTCCTGGTCGGCGGCGGCGTCATCGTCCGCCAGGCGCTTCTCCAGACCCGGAATTTCGCCATAGGCGATCTCCGAAGCACGCTGAAGATCCCCCCGGCGCTGCGCGGCGGTCAGTTCGGCGCGCAGCCGCTCCAGGGCTTCGCGAGCCTGCGCGGCGTGGCCGACCTTCTCCTTCTCCGAGCGCCAGCGTGTGGTCATGTCCGAGGAGCGAACTTCGAGAACCGCAAGCTCCTCCTCAAGTTTCTCCAGCCGCTGTCTGGAGGCTGTGTCAGTCTCCCGGGTCAGGGCCTCGCGCTCGATCTTCAGCTGGATCGTCCGGCGATCGATCTCGTCCAGTTCCTCGGGCTTTGAGTCCACCGCCATACGAACCCGGCTAGCGGCCTCATCCACCAGGTCGATGGCCTTGTCCGGCAGGAAGCGGTCGGCGATGTAACGGTTCGACAGGGTCGCGGCGGCGACGATGGCTGCGTCGGAAATACGCACGCCATGGTGGGTTTCGTATTTCTCCTTCAAGCCCCGGAGGATCGAGATGGTGTCCTCGACCGTCGGCTCGCCGACAAAAACCGGCTGGAACCGCCGAGCCAGAGCGGCGTCCTTTTCGACGTGCTTGCGGTATTCATCCAAGGTGGTGGCGCCGACACAGTGCAGTTCGCCACGCGCCAGGGAGGGCTTAAGCAAGTTGGAGGCGTCCATCGCCCCATCCGATTTACCGGCGCCGACCAGGGTGTGCATCTCGTCGATGAACAGGATGATCGAGCCTTCCGCGGCCGTGACTTCGCCGAGTACGGCTTTCAGCCGCTCCTCGAACTCACCGCGGTATTTGGCGCCGGCGATCAGAGAGCCCATGTCCAGGGCGAAGAGCTTCTTTTCCTTCAAGCTCTCAGGCACATCGCCGTTGACGATGCGCTGGGCCAGCCCCTCGACGATGGCTGTCTTGCCCACGCCGGGTTCACCAATCAGCACCGGGTTGTTCTTGGTGCGGCGAGCCAGCACCTGGATGGTCCGACGGATCTCTTCATCCCGTCCGATCACCGGATCGAGCTTGCCGTAGCTGGCCTGTTCGGTCAGGTCGCGGGCATAGCGTTTAAGCGCGTCATAGCCTTCCTCGGCCGAGGCGCTATCGGCGGTGCGGCCCTTGCGGAGGGTCTTGGCGGCGTCCTCAAGCCGGGCAACCCTGGCGCCCGCCCCACCGAGCGCCTTGGCCGCTTCGCCGCCTTCCTTGGCGATGCCGATCAACAATCGTTCGGTGGTCACGAAGGCGTCAGACGCCGCCTTGGCGTCGGCCTCGGCGGCGGCGAAGACACGAGCCATATCGGGTTTCATGAACAGCTGGCCGTCACCGCCCTCGACTTTTGGAGCCTTGGTCAGGAGCGCCTCAACAGCCTGATCTGCCGCGTTAGGCCGGCCACCGGCGGTCTCGATCAGAGCCCTGGCCAAGCCGTCCTTTTCTTCAAGCAGCACCTTGAGGAGATGCTCGGGGGCCAACTGCTGATGGCGGCGAGCCATCGCTAGCGACTGGGCAGACTGGATGGCCTGCTTGGCGCGGTCGGAATAGAGTTCGATATTCATGACGTCCTCGGATTAAGCGACTGTCATGCATGTAGTGTTGCCCGAAAGACACACAAGACCGTCGCAGACCGAAAGACTCCAGACGCGCGACAGGCCTCAGGAGCGTTCCGGATCCTCGGCGCCGGGCGCCTCGGGGGCGGCGCTGAAAGTGGCCGGCGCCCGACGTCGACGGGGACGGCGCGGTTCCTCGGCGCCCTCGGCGCGCGGTTCCGCGGCGCGCACCTGTAGGAAGGCGGGGGCGTGGCTGATCTCGCCGTCGTCCGCTCGCAACATCGGGCCTTCGCTGGGTTGAGCGGCGACCGCTGTCAGAGGCGTGGATTCGGGCTCGATCACGCCGAGCGGATCGCGATCCGGCCTCTCCTGGCGGTCGACTCGCGCGGGACGGTCCTCGCGATTGAAGCGCGGACGTTCTTCCCTGGCCTGGCGCGCGGGACGCTCATCGTTCGACCGGTCGGTCTGAACGCGCTCGGCGACATTCCGGTCGTTAGCGAACCGCTCGCCCTGATTGCGATCGTTCTGAGTGCGATCGTTCTGAGTGCGCTCGTTCTGGGGGCGCTCGTTCTGGGGGCGCTCGTTCTGGACGCGGTCACTGCGGGGCTGATCGTCGCGAGCGCGCTGATCGTTGGGGCGGTAGTCCTCGCGACGGTTGTCGAAGCGCGGCTGGCGATCGGCGCCGTTTTCGGATCCATCGCCGGACTCGGTTTCGGCTTCACCCTCCCCGAGGTCGGCCCCGCCGCTCTCGTCCTCGAAATCGATATCGTAGCCGGACACGAATTGATCGCGGCCGATGATCTCCGAAAGCGGGCGCAGCGGCTGCATGGCGCGCATCAGGCGGAAATAGTGCTCGGCATGCTGGAGATAGTTCTCCGCCAGCACGCGGTCGCCGGCGGTCTGGGCGTCGCGGGCCAGTTGCTGGTATTTCTCATACACGCCCTGAGCGGCGCCTCGAACCTTGACGCCCTCAGGGCCGTTGGAATCAAACGCCCGATTGGAATTGTGCTGAGGCTTGCCCCCGCTACCCGTGCCGGTGCCACCGCTGCCGCCGCCATTGCGGTTGCGGCTGCGCTGGCGCTTCATACCCTTGAAATCTCTCATGCTTTTGACCTGTTGACCGCGCTTTTAGGGCGATGATTACCGAACGCCAAGTCAGCTTGGCGCCCGTCTGGTTCAGCGACTTCCCGGATGCACCCGCAATCCGCAAAAGCAGCTTCAAAACCTTTGGTTCCGTCTCCGCCTAGGGATCCTGGAGAATTTAGCGTCGATCTCTTTAGACCAACGCTCCAGCCCCGCTGTCCGGCGATTACAAAGGAGACAAAAACGATCTAGCCTTCAGATGGCCTTTTGTCCAAAGGTTTTCTTGACACCCGTCACCACTCTGTCCCGGTCTGACAAATCACGCACGACACGGACATCCTCAAGACCGTCCTGAGTAAACAGATCTCGCACGGCGGGACCCTGGTCGAAACCGATCTCCACGGCGAAACGTCCCCCCGAGTGCAGCACCCGGGGAATCTCTTCGGCGAGTCGGCGATAGGCGTCCAGTCCGTCACGACCACCGTCGAGGGCGAGCCTGGGCTCATGGTCCTTCACCTCGGGCGCCAGAGCGCTGATCGCGTCGCTGGCGATGTAAGGGGGATTGGAGACCACCAAATCGAAGCCTTCGTCCTCCAGGCCGGCGGTCCAATCCCCACGCAACAGCGCCGCGCGCCCGGCCAGACCCAGGTTCGACGCGTTCTCGCGCGCCACGGCCAGAGCCTCCTCGGATACATCGACGCCCAACCCGACAGCGTTCGGGCGTTCGCTGAGAATCGCCAGCAGGATCGCGCCTGAGCCCACGCCGAGGTCCAGGACGCGAAAACGCTGAAATTCGCCGAGATCCGGCAGCACGACATCCAGAATGGTCTCGGTTTCCGGGCGGGGAGTCAGGACGTCGGGTGTCACCCGAAGCATGATCTTCCAGAAGCCCTTGACGCCCAGGATGTGGCTGATGGGCTCGCGCCTCTCGCGGCGCGCGAGAAAGCCTTCCAGTTCCGCGCTCTGATCCTCCGTCAGCGGACGATGCGGATCGGAGATGATATCGACCCGGGTCGCGCCGGCGGCCGCTTGAACGAGCAGGCGGGCGTCGATCACCGGGCTATCGACTCCCGCCGACTGCAAACGGAGCTTCGAGCCGGTCCAGGCTGAGACGAGGGTCTTCATGGCTGGCGCCTGAATCCGGTCGGCTATTCCGCCGGCTCGAGACTTCGGACTTTCTCCAATTCGGCGGCTTCGATCTCGGCGGCGCGCGCCTCGACCAAAGCGACGATATGGTCAACCATGCCGTCGTTGTTCTGTTTGTGGTCGGGCTTTCCGGCCACGTAGACCATGCCGGCGCCCTTCCCTCCCCCGGTGAAACCCACGTCGGTCATCAGCGCCTCGCCCGGGCCATTGACCACGCAGCCGATGATCGAGAGGCTCATGGGCGCGGAAATGTGCTTGAGGCGATCTTCAAGCTTATTGACCGTTTCGATCACATTGAAGCCCTGCCGGGCGCAGGACGGGCAGGCGATGATATTGACCCCCCGGTGACGCAGGCCGAGCGACTTGAGAATGTCGAAGCCTACCTTGATCTCTTCGACCGGATCGGCGGCCAGGGACACGCGGATGGTGTCGCCTATGCCCGCCCAAAGCATACTGCCCATGCCGATGGAGGATTTGACTGTTCCCGAGCGCAGGGCGCCAGCCTCGGTGATACCTAGGTGAAGGGGGCAATCGATAGCTTCAGAGAGCATCTGATAGGCGGCGACGGTCATGAACACATCAGAGGCTTTCACGCTGATCTTGAATTCATGAAAGTCATGGTCCTGGAGAATCCGCGCGTGGCTGAGCGCGCTATCGACCATCGCCTGCGGGCAGGGCTCGCCGTAGCGTTCCAGCAATTCGCGCTCGAGCGAGCCGGCGTTGACGCCGATGCGCATCGAACAACCATAATCGCGAGCGGCCTGGATCACATCCCGCACCCGTGAGGCTGAGCCGATGTTGCCTGGATTGATTCGCAGGCAGGCGGCGCCGGCTTTGGCGGCTTCGATGCCACGCTTGTAGTGAAAATGAATGTCGGCGACCAAGGGGACGTTGGATTCCCGGGCGATGATCTTGAAGGCGGCGGTGGCGTCCTCGTCGGGGCAGGACACCCGGACGATATCGGCCCCCGCCTCTTCCAATTGGCGGATCTGCTCAAGGGTAGCCTTGGCGTCGCCGGTGATAGTGTTGGTCATCGACTGCACGGTGATCGGCGCATCGCCCCCGACCGGCACCGATCCAACGTGGATCTGACGCGACTTGCGACGGTCGATGGCCCGCCAGGGCCGAACGTGAGTGTGGTCTTGTGTGGTCATGGCACCCTGAGAATAGCGGCGAACGCGTCCGGACCCAAGCCCGGAAGCCTGAAAAACTAGGGATCGCCCAGATGGGCGAGCGAAGTCTGCGTCTGGGTTAAATGACCGCGAGACACGCCGGAGACGAAGACCTCGATCACGGAGGGGTCGGCGACATCGGCGACCAGTCCCTCGGCGGACGGCGTCCGCCAGGCCTCGCCGGGAGCAAGCACGCGCGCGAAATAAATGACGCCGGCCGGGCCGCGCACGACCAGCGAGGTGGATTTGCGGGCCTGGAGGATGATCCTCGCGGCGGGCGGGCCGGCCCCGTAGACCGCGCCCGCCGGGACGAACCGCGCGCCGGCCACGCCCGCGAGGCCGTCTGTCAGAGCCGCCCCCTTTTTCGAACCCGCGGAAGCGACGCCAGGCGCAGCCGGCTCCGCCGGATTCACCGAGCCCAGTCCGGGGGTTTGATAGACGGGCGGGTTGGAAGCCTCGGGGGGCGTGGCCAAGGGCGCCCCGATCTGGGTGGGGCCTGCCGACCGCCGCGGCGATACGGCTGGACCAGCCTTGGACACTACGGGCAAGGCGGCGCGGATCTCAGCGCGGCGCGTGAGGTTCCAGACCAGGACCGCCGCAGCCACCATCGCCCCGACGACCATCAGCCAGCGAATACTGGCGAAGGCGTCCTGGCGAACGCCGCCGGGCGCACGCAGCTTGCCGTCGACCTTTGGCGCCTCGGCATGGAACCGGGCCACGACCGCCTCGGCGTCAAGTCCAAGGGCCTGGGCGTAGGCGCGGACATAGCCGACCACGAACGGCCGGGCCGGCAGGCTATCGAAGCTGAAGGCTTCGAGCGCGTCGATATAGGCGGCTCTCACCCGGGTAACCTGAGAGATGTCCTCCGGCGCCAGGCCGAGCGACAGGCGAGCGACCTTCAGGGCTTGGCCGACGTGGCCGCTCTGATCGAGAACGATTTTGACCGGACGAAGCGCAGCGAGATTATCACCGGTCACGTGGTCACCGGATGGGACGTGCACGACCAAGCCGTCCACGTTCTGATGGGGATTGTTGCCGTCCGCGATGCCGCCAGTGTCCAATGGCATAGCCGAGCACTATCTCCGCCGCGCGAACCAAACCTCGAGATTACCCCTACGGCAGGTTCCATTGTTAGCAGTGTAGACTCATGATTTCAACGGCCTAGACCGAGACCGCGATCTTTCGCGCCAGGGCTTCGATTTCTCCGCGAACCGATCCGGCGGAGCTGGTCAGCAGATTCTTGATCCCCCGGGCCGCCGCGCCGCGGTCGCATGACAGCACCATGCGCTTCACCGGCCCGACACCGGCCGGCGGCATCGACAGCCGATCGAAGCCAAGCGCGATCAACGCGAACGCCTCAAGGGGCCGGCCGGCGATTTCCCCGCACACCGAAACCGGGGTGCCGCTGTCGGCGCAGGCGTCGCGGATGGTTTTCAAGGCCCGCAGCGCCGGGGGCGACAGCGGATCGTAACGTTCGGACACACGGGGGTTTCCGCGGTCGGCCGCGAACAGATACTGCATCAGATCGTTGGTCCCGACCGACACGAAATCGGTCAGCGGCAACAGCGCGTCCAGGTGCCAGATCAGCGACGGGGCCTCGATCATCGCCCCCACCTCGAGACGACTGGGCGCGGGCCGGCCCCGGCGGACGGCCCAGGCGACCTCGCGGTCGACCAGGGCGCGGGCGGCGCGGAATTCATCAACGTTGGCGACCAGGGGGAACATCACGCTGAGCGGGCGGCCGGCCATCGCCGCGATCAGCGCCCTTAGTTGCATCCGCAGCAGCGCCGGACGGTCCAGCCCCATGCGGACGGCGCGCCAGCCCAACGCCGGATTGTCCTCCCGCTCGGCCTGAAGATAAGGCAGCACCTTGTCACCGCCCAGATCCAGGGTCCGGAAGATCACCGGACGCCCGCCGGCCGCGTCCATGACCCTGGCGTAGAGATCGGTCTGGGCGCTGAAGCGCGGCAGGTATTCCGAAACCATGAACTGGAATTCGGTCCGGAACAGACCGATCCCCTCGGCGCCGGTCTCCGGAAGTGTGTCAAGATCCACCGCCAGGCCGGCGTTCATCAGCAGCGTGATCTTGTCCCCGTCCTGGGTGAAGGCCGGCGTATCGCGCAACCGGGCGAACTCGGCGCGGCGTTCGGCGCGCACGCCGATGCGCGCGGTCACGGCGCTGACCACATCCGGACGCGGCCGCAGATAGGCTTCGCCTGTCTCGGCGTCGACGATCACCGGATCGCCCTCGTTGACCCGGTCCCTGAGTCCCACCAGCCGCCCAACGCAGGGGATATCCATCGCTCTGGCGACGATGGCCGCGTGACTGGTGGAAGACCCTTCCTCCAGCAGCAGGCCCTTCAGCTTCGAGCGATCGTATTCGAGCAGTTCGGCGGGACCGAGGTTGCGCGCCACCAGAATGGCGTTCTCGGGCAGGACCCGCGCGATCTCGCCCTCGCCGCTCAGATGCCGCAGCAGCCGATCGTTGAGGTCCTCGAGGTCGTGCAGCCGTTCGCGCAGATAGGGATCACGGGCCTGGCCGATGCCGGCCCGGTGTTCGGAGCGCACCCGCTCCACCGCCGCCTCGGCGGTCAGGCCCGAATGCACCGCGTCCTGCAGGGAGAGGTTCCAGCTGCGGCTGTGAGCCAGCATCCGGTAGGTTTCGAGCACGTCATAGGAAGCTCCAAGGATGCCCTTGTGACCTTCCAGCATGGCGTCGATCTGGGTCCGCAACCCCTCGATCGCGCCAGTGAGCCGGATCTCCTCGGCCGGCACGTTGTCCGACAGTAAACGGCCGACGGCGACAGGCGGTTCGTGGAGCACGGCCACGCCAAAGGCCAAACCATCGGCGAACTTGATCCCTTTCAGCCGCTCCGAACGCTTCGGGGCGATCTCGACGTCCTTCAGTTCCTCGCGCGACAGCATGTCTCCGGCCGCGACCATTTCCGCCAGCACCATGGCGATGATCTGCAGGTCCTCGGTATCGTCCTCGGCATAGATCCGGCTGGTGCGGTTCTGCACCACCAGAACGCCGATGGCCCGGCCGCCCCGCAGAAGCGGCACGCCTAGGAAGGCGTGGAATGGGTCCTCGCCGGTCTCGGGACGATAGGAGAAGGCGGGATGGGTCGGGGCGTTGGAGAGATTGAGTGGCCGTCCCAGGCGCATGATCTCGCCGATCAGGCCTTCGCCCGGACGCATCCGCGTCACATGCACCGCCTCGGGGTCGAGGCCTTCGGTGGCGAACAGCTCCATCTCACCGCTGGCCCGGCGCAGATAGATCGAACAGACTTCGGCGACCATCGACGCGGCTATGGTGCGGACCACGGCCGTCAGCTTAGCTTGGGCCGGAATGGTTCCGGCCATGGCTTCGCGAATCTGCCGCAGCAGCGTTCGAGGACCACGAATGGGAAGAGCTGGCGTCAGCATGCGTGGTCCTGAAATCCCCTCCCCGAAACGCACCCGAATAACGTTGCGGCGCCTATAGCAGCTTTGTTACGCAAAACGTGTCGGCGCGTTACATTCCCGTCCCGATTCGGGTTTGCGCTCGAAACATGGGCACGCGCGAATAAGCGACAAGACCCCCGCGACGTGCGAAGCCGGGGGCTGAGGGGGCGAACACGGTGATCAGGCGATTTCGACTGTTTGGCCTGGGCTGGGCGCTGGTTCTACTGGGCGGCCTACTGGCCTATCTGATCCAGACCAGCGGCGGCGTGACCGTTTCCGATGTTCGCTGGACCGGCGCGGCGGGCGAACCGATGGCCGCTCTGCTCTATAGGCCGGCCAGCGCGACGCCTCAGACGCGCGCGCCAGCCGTTCTGGTCAGCCACGGCTATATCAACACCCGGGAGATGCAGAGCCCGTTCGCCATCGAACTGGCCCGGCGCGGCTTTGTGGTGCTGGCCATGGACATGGCCGGCCACGGCTACAGCGGCGGCGCGGTCGGCGATCATGACGGCGGCGGGCCGGCCGCCCTCGCCTATCTGCGCGCCCTGCCGTTCGTGGACCCGGCCAATATTGGCCTGGAGGGCCACAGCATGGGCGGCGTGCCGAT
>JAYTXV010000136.1:0-4690 GCA_043742805.1 Caulobacteraceae bacterium
AGTGGAGCGACCTCTGTTCCAGCTCACCCTGGCCGCCACGCGGGGCAATCAGATGCGCGCCGCGGAGGTGCTAGGGTTGAACCGCAACACCCTGCGCAAACGGTTGCATGACCTGGGGATCGAGAAAGCCAAGCCCCGCTGATCCAGGGTTGTGGCGGTGGGCTGTTGCTTTTTCGACACAGCCCATTCAAGAGTCCCTCGATGTTCGATAAGGTTTTCTGGGTTTTGGCGCTTTCATGCCCCAGGTGACGAGGCCCGCGCCGTGGCGTGAGCTGCTCGGATCGCGACTGGTCATGGGCGGCTGCTTCGCGCTCGCCGCCGCCCTGACGGCGATTTCCGGCGCTCTGGGATCGTCTCCGACGCTCAGTGGTGCTTTGGGTCCGGCGAGCCCGGTCGTCCTCACACTGCTGACTATCGGCTTTGTCCCGATACTGGCCTTGGCCTGTGTCCTGACATTGAGACTCCGGGGACTGGTCAGGACTCAGGCCAGTGACGTCGGAGCCCGTCTGCACCTGCGCTTCGTGGCCATGTTCGCTCTGGTCGCGGTAGCCCCAGCGATCGTGGTGGCGCTGTTTTTTGGGGTCTTGGTCACCCAGGCCGTCGACAACTGGTTCAGCGCCCGGGTTCAGAGCGTTGTGGAGAATTCCGCCACGGTCGCCAGATCCTATGTCGAAGAGCAGAAGGACTATATCGGCCGGCATGTGGCGGTGATGGCCAACAGTCTGGATCTGGCTGCCGGTAGCCTCTCCGACTCGCCTGTAGCCTATGGCCGATATCTCCGCGATCTGGTCGCTGAAAGTGGCTTCTCCGCCGCCTATATCCTCGATCGAGACGGGCGGGTTCTGGCCAGGGCCGACCCGCCGGGCGGCGGAACGGCTTTTCTCACGCCGCCGCCGTCGACGTTCCGCGCGGCGGATGAGGGCGATGTTTCGGTCGGGGCTTTTGAATCGGCCGACCTGTTCAGGGCGCTCTACCGACTGCGCGGCTATCCAGACGCCTATCTATTCATCGTGCGGCCGCTGAACCACGGCATCTTTCGGCACTTGCGCGAGACCGAGTCGTCGCTCGCCGCCTACCGCGAGGCGAAAGTCAAACGGGTGCGCATCGAGGCGGCGTTCGCCTTCAGCTACCTCGAGACGGTGCTGCTGGTGCTGGTCGGCGCGATCTGGCTGGGCATGGAGGCGGCGGACAGCATCGCCGCGCCGGTCGCGAGGCTGGTGCAGGCCGCCGGCAGGGTGGCGGCGGGGGATCTTTCGGCCCGTGTCGATACCCGGCGCGATCCCGCCGAAATCGCCGTGCTATCCAGGGCCTTCAATCGCATGACCTTCGATCTGAGCGAGCAGCAGGAGGCCCTGCGCGCCGCGAACCTGGAAGCGGAATCCCGGCGGCTGTTCATGGAGGCGGTCTTGCTTGGCGTAAGCGCCGGCGTGATTGGTCTCGATCCCGAAGGCCGGATTTCCGCCGTCAACCGTCAGGCAGCCGTTCTTCTGGGCCTGAACGCCGAGGACAGCCACGGTCGCCGCCTTGGTGACATCGCGCCGGAACTCGAGGCCGTGGCCGCCGCCGCATCGCTTCAAGGCGGGGAAGCCGAGGAAGATGTAGACATAACTCGCGGTCCGGAAACACGCCGCCTGCGAACCCGGGCCAGCTTCGGCGTCGAGGGACTAGTTCTGACCTTCGACGACATCACCAGGCTGGTCGCGGCTCAGCGCAACGCCGCCTGGCGCGATGTCGCGCGCCGGATTGCCCACGAAATCAAGAATCCGCTGACTCCGATCCAGCTATCCGCCGAACGCCTCCGTAAACGCTACCGGAAGGAGATCAGCGTGGACCTGGAGATCTTCGACCGCTGTGTCGACACCATCATTCGCCAGGTCGGCGACATCGGTCGCATGGTCGACGAGTTCTCCGCCTTCGCGCGCATGCCGGCCCCTAATTTTGCGGTTCACGACGCCGCCGAACTGATCCGCCAAGCCATCTTCGCCCAGAAGGTGGCCGATCCGTCCGTGGCCATCCGACTGGCCGAGCCGCTCCCGCCGACCCCGCTGGTCTGCGATGGGCGGATTGTCGGTCAGGCGCTGGCCAATGTCCTGAAGAACGCCGGCGAGGCGATAGGCGCGCGGAGGTTGGCCGAAGGGGCGGAACTGGCCGGCGTCATCACCGTTCGTTTAAGGTCTGAAGACGAACGTCTGGAGATCGAACTGGAGGACAATGGCATCGGCCTGCCGGTTCAAGACCGCGCGCGCCTGACAGAACCCTATGTCACAACTCGTGACAAGGGCACGGGCCTCGGTTTGGCCATCGTCAAACGTATATTGGAGGAGCACGGCGGGGGTCTGAGTCTAGCGGACGCGTCGCCGGGGCCTGGCGCGCGTGTCGTGCTTTGGTTTCGCCGGACTCGCGATAGTCTATCGACGCGCGATACCGACGCTGTCGGCTCCAAGGTGCAGGTATGATCAGCGATATTTTGGTTGTCGATGACGAGGCGGACATTCGGGACCTCGTCGCCGGGATTCTTCAGGATGACGGCTATTCGGTTCGCACCGCCGCCAACGCCGAAGCGGCGCTGGGAGCCATCCGTGCGCGCAAGCCGGCGCTGCTGGTCCTGGATATCTGGATGAGCGCCGGAGGTATCGACGGGCTTGAGCTGCTGGACGCCGTCAAGATCATGGACCCCGATGTTCCGGTGATCATGATTTCTGGACACGGCAACATCGAAACGGCGGTCAGTTCCATCAAGCGCGGCGCCTACGATTTCATTGAAAAGCCGTTCAAGTCCGACCGCCTGATGCTGGTGGTCGAGCGCGCCCTGGAAGCGGCGAGGTTACGCAGGGAAAATCGCACGCTGCGCACGCAGGCGATCGTGCCGGACGGCCTGATCGGCGCCTCCTCGGCCGCTCAGCAGCTGCGCTCGATGATCTCCCGGGTCGCCTCGGCCAACAGTCGGGTATTGATCTCCGGCCCTCCAGGATCTGGCAAGGAGACCGTGGCCCGGCTCATTCACGCCGCCAGCCCAAGGGCGCGCAACGAGTTCGTGGCGATCAGCGCGGCCGGCATGACTCCCGAGCGCATGGACCGGGAACTGTTTGGCGAGGAGGGCGGACAAGCCCGTGCCGGACATGTCGGGGTGTTCGAGCGAGCCCATGGCGGGACGCTGTATATCGACGATGTCGCCGACATGCCGCGCGAGAGCCAGAGCCGTATTCTGCGGGTTCTGGTCGAACAGCGCTTCCGCCGGCTGGGTGGGGACACCGACGTCCAGGTTGACGTGCGGGTGGTCTCATCCACTTCCCGCGACCTAGGGGGCGAGATCGCGGCCGGCCGGCTGCGGGAAGATTTGTTCCACCGTCTCAACGTCGTGCCGCTGCGGGTGCCTGGGCTGGCGGAGCGCCGCGAAGATATACCTGAGCTGATCGACTACTACATCGATCGCCTGAGCGTTGCGTCGGGGCTGACCCGGCGTAGCCTCGCCTCGGACGCTTACGCCACGCTGCAGGTCCAGGCCTGGCCTGGCAACGTGCGCCAATTGAAGAATGTCGTGGAGCGAATCCTAATCCTCGCCGCCGGCGACCCGGGCCAGCCTATCACCGCCGAAATGCTGCCCACCGAGGCCAGCGCCGCGCCGTCGAGCGGCGGGCTGGGGGCCGAAAGAATCATCGCCCTGCCGCTGCGCGAGGCGCGCGAACTGTTCGAGCGCGAATATCTGGAAGCCCAGATCATGCGTTTCGGCGGCAACATCTCGCGGACCGCCGCGTTCATCGGCATGGAACGCTCGGCGCTGCACCGGAAATTGAAATCGCTGGGTTTCGGCGGACCCCGCTTGATCGAGGAGACGGCCGACTGATGGGACGGGTAGCCTATGTCAACGGACGGTTTGTCCGTCACGCCGACGCGGCGGTGCATATCGAGGATCGCGGCTATCAGTTCGCCGATGGCGTCTATGAGGTGTGGGCGGTGTTCGGCGGGCGCCTGACGGACTCCCCCGGCCATTTCGCCCGATTGACACGCAGCTTGGGCGAACTCCGCATCTCGGCCCCTATGACCGACGCGGCCCTGACCATCGTCCTCAACGAGACGCTCCGCCGCAACCGTATTTGCGATGGCATGGTCTATCTCCAGGTCAATCGCGGCGTGGCCCCTCGGGATCACCCGTTTCCGAACCCCGAGGTATCCCCCAGTATCGTGATTACCGCCAAAGCCGTCGATCTCGCCGCCAGCGATGTGAGGGCCGCCAAGGGCGTCGGGGTGGTTTCGGTGGCTGAAAACCGCTGGGGCCGCTGCGATATCAAGACCGTAGGGCTACTCCCCAACGTCCTGGCCAAACAGACGGCCCGCGAGGCCGGCGCGGTTGAGGCCTGGTTCGTCGATGATCTTGGCCTGGTCACTGAAGGGGCGTCCAGCAATGCCTGGATCGTCGACGCCGCCGGCGTTCTGCGAACCCGCGACATCCAGGCCAACATTTTGCGAGGCGTGACGCGGAATTCCGTGATCCGCTTGATGGCCGACAGCGGTATAACCCTAGATGAACGCGCTTTTACTCTTCAGGAGGCCAAAGCCGCCAGGGAAGCCTTCATTACGGGCGCCGGTAGCCTGATCCTGCCCGTGGTTCTGATCGATGGCGCGATAGTGGGCGACGGCGTCCCCGGCCCGGTGGCGAAGCGGCTCCGGGCCCTCTATATCGGGGAAGCGC
>JAYTXV010000137.1:0-9070 GCA_043742805.1 Caulobacteraceae bacterium
GGACATCATTTCCACACCCCCGGCGATGACCAGGTCTTCCATGCCGGACATGACCTGGGCCGCCGCCAGATTGACCGCGGTGATGCCGCCGCCGCAGAAGCGATCGAGAGTCACGCCGCTGGCGGTGATATCGAAGCCCGCCGCCAAGGCCGACATCCGGCCCAGATCGCCACCCTGCTTGCCCTTCTGGGTGCTGGTCGAGAAAATCACATCGTCGACGTCACCGGTGTTGAGATTATTGCGCTCCTTCAAGGCGCGCAGCACGGTGGCGCCCAGATGTTGCGGATGCAGGTGGGACAGGGCGCCTTTGCCGGGCTTGCCGATACCACGCGGGGTGCGGACGGCGTCGATGATGTAGGCTTCGGACATCTTAAAATCCTCTTGGGTGGGAAACCGGGTTTCGGCAACGTTTCTAGCAGGTCGACGGCGAGGGGAAAGGACGGACCCTGAACGGAATGCTCCAACACGTTCGAACTTCCCCGCAACGACGAGGAAGAATGCCACCACCGCCTGGTGGCTAGCGCCATGATGGCGAAGCGATCCATGTCTGCCGCGATTTCGACCCGGCCGCCGACAGGGTGGTCGATGGCGGCTATCAGGCCTAACTGACCGCCGCGCAGTTCGTCGGCGTGCCGATCAAGATGCCAAAGGGCGCGGCGGTGTTCTTGACCCACGGCGTCTGGCACTGGCAGGGCGATCACACCGAACCCGGCGACCCTGCACGCCCACTTCAATCGGGAATATTGCGCAGCCTCGAGCCGAAGAAACCCGACGTGCGGATGCTGTATCGAAAACCGCCGAGGCTCGTGAAATGCTGGGCGAGGATGACTGGTTCGATAACATATCCGCCGCCGGGCGCGACCAGTTCCGCTTCGCCCACACGCTGAAGCTGCACACCTGCACCGCAAAGCGGAAAGAGGCGATCCTGGAAGGAATGGCCTGAACTTCTGGCTACATTCTCAACTCGACCCAATCGACAAAAGATTGGCCACCGGCCGATAGAGTTCCTCCAGATAGGACACGTCGGACGGCTCCAGGACAATCTCCGTCGCCGCGACCAGCTGATCGAGCTGTTCGACCCGTGAGACCCCGACGATCGGGGCGGTGACGGCGGATTTCGATAGCAGCCAGGCCAAGGCGATCTGGGCCGGGGTCTTGCCGTATTTGTCGGCGGTTTCGATCACTCGGGCGGCGATGTCGAACACCGCTTCGCCCTGGTAGAGGCTCTCGGTGCGTATCCGGTCACGTCCTTGGCTGCGGGCGGTCGAGCCGCCGGCGAAGCCGCCCTGATAAGCGCCGGCCAGGATACCCCGAGCCAGGGGCGACCAGGGCGTGACCGCGACGCCGCTGTTCCCGCAATAGGGCAGCATCTCGCGCTCTTCCTCGCGATAAACGAGGTTGTAGTGGTTCTGCATAGATACGAACGGCGTCCAGCGGTTCATTTTCGCGGTCAGCTGCAGCTCGGCGAACTGCCAGGCGAACATCGACGAGGCGCCCAGGTAGAGGACCTTGCCGGCCTTCACCACGTCGTGCAGCGCCTCCATGGTCTCTTCGATCGGCGTGGTTTCATAGCCAGGCACCCCCTGCGGGTGACGGTGGATGACCAGGTGGTCGATGTAGTCGTGATCGAGGCGCTTTAGGCAGGCGTCAACGCCCTCCATCACGTGCTTGCGCGACAGGCCCCCCTGGTTGCGGTTTCGGCCCATGGGCATGGCGATCTTGGTGGCCAACACATACTGATCGCGGGGCAGCAGTTCGCGCAGCAAGCCGCCCACCACGATCTCGCTGGCGCCGACCCCATAAATGTCGGCGCAATCGAAATAGTAGAGGCCCCGGTCGATCGCAGCCTTGAACAGCGGCCGGGCGTCATCGATGCCCAGGGTCCAGTCACCCTGGTGGCCGCGTCCCGGTTCGCCGAAGTTCATCGTGCCCAGGCACAGGCGCGAAACGATCAAGCCGCTGTTACGGCCGAGCTGGACGGTCTTGAGCATCACGGTTCCCCTGGGCCTCGGCGAGTTTTTGATCCCCCGCCGTGGCGATCATGGGCTAAGCTGACCTCAATAGCGCCTTTGACACAACAGGGCGCCATCAGCGGACAAATCCCATGATCGTCGAGATGCGCACCTACACCCTGTTTCCGGGCAAAGTCGGCCCCTATCTGGCCCTGTACGAAGCCGAAGGCCTTACCACCCAGACCCGCATCCTGGGCAAGCTCTTGGGCTATTATTCCACCGAGATCGGCGACGTGAATCAGGTCGTCCACCTCTGGGCCTACGACAGCTTCGAGGAGCGGCTGAAGCGCCGCGCCGCGCTGTTCGCCGATCCGACCTGGCTGGCCTACATCCCCAAGATCGTCGGCATGCTGGTCGCCCAGGACTCGAAGATCCTCAATCCGGCGCGCTTCTCGACTTGACACGGGCTCATCGGGCCAAGCCCCTTGATTGCCTTCCGCCGCCATCAGTGATGATTGCCGCGGCGCTCAAGGGCTGGCGTGGCGAGACGATCGCCCTGCCGCGAACTGAGACAGGCCGACGGCGCTTACTTCGCCTTGGTGAAGTTCAGGTTTAGTTCGAACAGACCGAGCATGATCCCCGGCTGGTGTTCGAAGCTGTTGCCCTGGCCGTATTCCAGGGTCTCGATCCGGTCCATCAGCAGGTTCCAGGCGATCAGCTGCTCCTGGCGCGAAATGCCCGAGCCAGGGCAGCTGCGCGAGCCCTGCGAGAAGGTCAGGTGCCGCGTTACACCCTTGCGGTCGAGCTGCAGGTCGTTGGGGCATTCCCATGCTTCGGGATCGCGATTGCCGGCCGCCCAGCGCATGTGCAGCAGCGAGCCTGTCGGCACCTTGACGCCCTGGAACTCCTCGTCCCGGGTCGTTGTGCGGGTCGAGAGACCCTGGGTCGGCGCGCGCAGGCGCAGGGCCTCCTCGATGAACCCCCTGAGCTTAGACCGGTCGTTGCGGACAGTTTGATAGAGCCCGGGGTCCTCGCAAAACAGCTGAGCCTGCTCGGCCATCGCATACTGGGTCGTTTCCAGGCCGCCGATCATCATCGCATAGACGATGCCGTTGATCTCGATGTCGGTGAGCTTGCGGTCGAGAGCGCTGTAGGTGACCTGGGTCAGCCACGAGATCATGTCGTTCCGGGGAGCCTTGCGCTTCTCGGTCACCCAGTCGGCGACATACTCCTTGAAGCCGTCGAGGAGCCGTCCTTGTTCCTCGGCCTGTCCGGGATTCAGCAGATTGCGGTGACCATGGCCATAGACGAACGCCATCACCTGGGCGCCACCCCAGATCTCCATGCGCGGAATGTCCTCAAGCGGGAAACCCAGCACATTGGCCATGACCATCTGCGGCAGCACCCGGGCGAATTCGCCGACGAACTCGACCTTGCCCTTGTCGATCCACGTGTCGATCAGACCCGTAGCCGCAGCCTGGATCATATCGTGGTGGCGTGTCGCGCCGGCGCCCACCCAGGGATCCGTGAGTTCGGCCTTGTGGGCCCTCCACAGATCCTCGTTGGGCCGGAGACTCTGGATCGCGACCATCATGGCGTTCATCTGCGGCATGGAGCCGTCGGGGTTGGGCTTCGGCGGCGTGGTGAGGCCCGGGGGGAACCGCTCCTGGTCGCGCACCACGCGCAGGATGTCTTCATACTTCGTGAGGATGAAACCATCTGTACCCGGATCACCGCCTTCCCCCGGGATGCGACGCACCGGCGCGTCGCGGTGCAGGATTGGATAGGCTTCGTACCAGTGTTCCTGGGCGCCCGGTGAAAAGAGGTCGACATCGTCGACGGTCACCGGGCATTTCATCGCGGTGGGGGCGGTTCTGGGTTCCGTACGAGCCATGGCCGGTTCTCCTAAAGCTGGACCCGCTTGGTATAGCCGCCATCGACGACGAGGTTGACGCCGGTGACCCAGCTTGCGGCCGGGCTGGCGAGGAAGGTCACGACCTTGGCGACCTCTTCAGGCGCCCCGAAACGGCCGTTCGGCTGTTCGGCGAGGTGCGTCTTGTACATATCGGGCATCGCCTTGCCGATGTTCTCCCAAGCCCCGCCCGCGAACAGGATCGGTCCCGGCGAGACGACGTTGACGCGGATGTTGTCGCCGCCCAGAGCCTGGGAGAGCCCCTTGGCGTGGGTGACGAGGCCGGCCTTCATGGCATTGTAGGCCATCGGCCCCATGAAGGTCTCGACCGCCGCGGTGGTGCCGATAAAGATGATCGAGCCACCGCCGGCCGCCTTCATCAGCGGCGTCACCGCGTCGACACCGCGAACGGCGCCCATCACGTCGGTTTCAAAGACAGTATACCAGCTCTTTTCGCCGTCCATGCCGCCGCCGCCGGAGACGTTGTGCACGAAAATATCCACGCCGCCGAGTTGCTCGGCCATCGAAGCAATCCAGCCTTTGTAGCTGTCGGCGTTGGCCACATCGAGCACACCGCCGACCACCTTGCCGGTTTTGCTGAGTTCCGCCACCGCGGTGTTGACATCGGCCTCGTTGCGCGCGCCGATGGCCACGGTCGCACCGTCGGCGAGCAGGGCTTCAACGATACGCCGGCCGATACCGCGCGTTGATCCGGTGACAAGGGCCTTCTTGCCCGCGAGTCCTAGGTCCATCTGTCCGATTTCTCCCTGAGTTTTCGCGAGGCTTTCGTTTGGTCCGCCACGCCGTCCGCGACATGGTTGCGCGAGCCCGCCGGTTTTGTCACCATATGCTCGAAATATGCAACGAATTTGTGTTTTAGGCGGGGGCCGAAACGCAATGGCCAGAATGTCCCCCCCACACAGCTCGACCCCGAAGGGGACCAGCGAGAGAGGAACGCATGACCGAAGTCAACCGCATGGACGATCCGATCGTCCCAGCCACGCCGGACGCGATCAATTTTCTGGACCTTGAAGTCCAGCAGTGTCCCTACCCCGCCTACCGGCTGTTGCGCGAACAGGCCCCGGTGTGGCGCGACCCGATCACCGGCATGTACACCATCACCCGCTATGAGGATCTGCGGAAGGTCCTGCTCGACACCGATAATTTTCCAAGCAGCCGACCCCGCAACCAGGGCCAGCTCGACAACGCCCGGGCCCAGAGGATCGAGGCCCTTTACAAGGAAAAGGGCTGGCTGCCGGCTCCGACACTGGCCGGGCGGGACGATCCAAACCACAAGCAGATGCGGGCCATGTTCGATCACGCCTTCCGCGCCAGCAAGATCAAGCAGATGGACCCATGGGTCGAGGCCCTGGCCTACCGGCTGGTCGACGCCTTCATCGACGACGGAGAGTGCGACTGGGTCCACTCGATGGCTATCCCGCTGCCGCTGATCGTCATCGGCAAGCAGATGGGCGTGCCGGAATCCGACATCTGGCAAATCAAGGCCTGGACCGACGCCTGGGTGCAGCGGCTCGGCATGATGCAGACCGAGGAAGAGGCCATCTGGTCGACCGAGATGGAGATCGAGGCCCAACACTACTTCCAGAAGATCTTCGACCGCCTCCGCAAGGAACCCGACGACACCTTGATCTCCGACATGGTCAATTCGATAATCCCCGAGTGGGGCCGGGCCTTGAGCGACGAGGAGCTGCACGCGGAGATGATGGCCGACACCTTCGTCGGCGGCTCGGAGACCAGCACCAACGCCATATCGGCCGGCATCATGCTGCTGGGTCGCGACCGCGAAGCCTGGGCGACCCTGAAATCCGATCCCGATAAGTATCTGCGCACCTTCGTCGAGGAAGTATCGCGCCTGGAGTCGCCGGTCCAGGGTCTGTTCCGCGGCGTCCGCCGGGACATCGAGATGCATGGTGTAACGATCCCGGCCGGCGCGATGATCAACACGCGCTACGCCGCCGCCAACCGCGACGACCAGCATTTCCCAGAGCCGGAGAAGCTGGACCTGACGCGCCGCAACGCCGCCAGCCACCTGGCGTTCGGCTCCGGCGTCCACCATTGCCTGGGCGCGCCGCTGGCTCGGCGCGAGCTCTATTGGAGCTTCAAGGCGTTCATCGACCGGGTCGAGGATTTCGAACTTACGCCCAACAAGAACCAGCTGCGCCACGCGCCGAACGTCGCCTTGCGCGCGCTGAAAGAGCTCCACATCACGTTCAAGAAGCGGCCAAGGCCTCGGGGGACGTGACGGACTAACGACGCATCGCGCTCACAGCAGGCTGCCGCCGTCGGCGACCAAAAGCTGGCGGGTCAGATGTCGCGAGGCATTGGAAGCGAAGAACAGGGCGATGGCGGCGATGTCAGCCGGCTCGCCCATCCGCCGCAGCGGGGTGCGCTCCAGCGTGCGCTCGATCATCTTCGGGTCGTGATTGCGGATCATGTCGGTGCGGGTGAGGCCGGGGGCGATGGTATTGACCCGAATGTTGCTGGGCACCGATTGTACGGCCAGTTGGCGGGAACACTGATGACGGCGTGACCGGCGGCGGCCACCTCGGCGCGGGCGAAGGCTTCCGCGGTCGCCCGGCCAATACCCCGCGTCGGGCCGGTGACGATCGCCACCTTGCCCGCCAGCGCTCCGCCATCCGTGATCTGCCTCATCCGGTCACCAGGGATGGCTGTCGCCGTTCCACTTGAAGAACTTGCCGGTGTCTTTCATGGACAGGCTGGCGATCACTTTTTGGATGCCCGCCGCGCTCTCCTCAGGCGTGATATCGGCGCCGGCGCCGCCCATGTCAGTCTTCACCCAGCCCGGGTGGATCATCGAGACCGCGATCTTGTCGTTCTTCAGGTCGAGGGCGAGGGTCTGCATCACCTTGTTCACGCCGGCCTTAGCGCTGGAATAGGCATAGCTGGTCCCGAACGGCCAGGTCGAGGCGGCCAGCTGGCTGGTTACCGTCATGATCTTCGGGTTGCCCGACCTCCTGAGGTTCGGCAGGAAGGTCTGAACGACCCGGAACGGGCCAATTGTCATCACCTTGAAGGCGTCCATCCAGGCGTCGAAGTCGATGGCGTCGATCGTCTGGGGGTTGCCGCCCAGGATACCGGCGTTGTTGATGATGATGTCGATCGGCTGGTCGCCGACCGCCGCGGCGCCCGCCGTGATCGAGGCGCCGTCGCCGACGTCCATCGCATGGACGGTGACCTTGCCGCCGGATGAGACGGCGAGTTCCTTCAGCTTGCCGGCGCCGTCCGGCGAACGGCAGAACGCGAACACCCGGTCTCCGGCCTTGGCGTAGGCGGTGGCGAGCTCGAGTCCGATGCCCCGGTTCGCGCCGGTAATGAGCACATTAGCCATGTCTTCCTCCTCGGTGGTTTCTTATGAGCCGCCCCATCCATGGCACGGGGCTTTGCTCGCCTCAACCGCTCAGTGGGCTGGCGCCCGCCACTAATTCCGGAATAGGATAGGGTATTAGACAGGGCTGCGAGCCCAGGCATGGGGAGACGCCGGCGGATGAAATACCATGAGGTGGCGGAAGCCAGGGACCTTCCGGGCCTGCGCCTGGTTTTGACGGCGCATGTGCCGGGCCCCTGGGGCGAATCGGCTAAGGCGATCCTCGAATACAAGAACATCCCCTACATTCCGGTCGCGCAGTATGCGGCCAGGGAGAACGACGAGCTGGTCGCCTGGACAGGCATCCGCAACGCGCCCAACGCCATGTACAACGATGAGCCGCCGCGCACCGGCTGGTACGAGATTCTGATGCTGGCCGAGCGCCTCGCCCCCGAGCGGCCGCTGCTGCCGGCACGGTCCGAGGATCGCGTTACGGTTCTGGGCATTTCAGCCGAGATCATGAGCGAATGGGGCTGGATGTGGGCGCGGCGGGCGATGATGGGAACGGCCCATGCCGGCAAGCCCGACCCGGCGCGCGTCGCCAAACTCTCCCGCCCACCCTGGGCCCCGGAGGACGCCGCGCGCATGCGGGCGAGCTATAGCGTTTCGGTGGGCGTCGCCGCTGACGCCCCAGCCCGCTGCGCCGATATCATCCGCATGCTGGCGGCCAGGCTTCACCGCCAGAGGGCGGACGGCTCTATCTACCTGGTCGGCCATTCGATCACGGCGGCGGACATCTATTGGGCGATCTGCGCGATGGCCCTCGATCCGCTGTCGCCCGAGGTCAACCCTATGCCGGACTGGATGCGGATGAGCTACGACATGCTCGGGCCGGTTCTGGAGGCGGCCAAGGACCCGATCCTGCTGGCCCACCGCGACGAGATCTACGCCCGGCACCTCAAGCTGCCGCTGGACTACTGAGCCCTACTCGCGCTGAAGATGAAGACGGGTGATCCGGGTGGTTTCGATCGCCCAGCCATCGGCGAGCTTCACATAGGTGTCGTGATAGTGGCCCGTGCCGTTCATCCGCAGATTGGGCTCGCCCGGGGCGTTGAGGATCAGGTCTTCCATCGCCCAGATCGCGCGAGCGGTGGTTTCGCCGGTGATCTCGATCTCGCCCATATGGCCGTGGTGGACGGTGACAAGGTTCTGAACCGCGTTGCGGATCATCGACAGCACCGCGTCGTGACCGCGATGGACCGTGTCCTCGCCGCCATGCGGCGGGTCCCACTCTCCGGTCAGGGGATGGCGGACGCTGTTGACCTGGCGCAGGTCGAACACCGCGTTCGGCGCGAACACCTTGGCCAGACCTGCCCAGTCCTTGGTGTCCATGCAGCGGTAGTAGCGCGCCTTAAGCTGACGGATATCCTCGATCGACAGCAGCCGTTGCAGGTCATCCATCGCCGGAGCCCCCCTTTAGAATTTGCCGCCCCCTTTGGGCGCGTTAGCCCGTTCTTAGTCCGCCGGCGGGTAGGCTGTCGAACCCATCATCGCCGGGACACCGGCGCCTTTGCGGAAGCCAGGCTCGCCCGGCTCTCCGAACGACGGCAGGATCGCCCACGTCCTGGCTTCGACCAGCGGGCGATAGTCGGCGTGGTCGAAAACGAAGAGCTCGTGGGTCTCGACCGCAGCGAGGACGCGCCGCGCGAGCGCCTCCGGCGCCATGCCTAGGGACCTGCTCTCGCCGACCAGCGGCGTGGCGACCACGCCGGGATAGATCACGGAAACCCCGATGCCTTCGGGCGCCAGTTCCGCCCGCAGAGCTTCGCCCATCGCGCTCACACCGTATTTGGTAACCGC
>JAYTXV010000138.1:0-2977 GCA_043742805.1 Caulobacteraceae bacterium
CCTGAGCTTAGCGTGATCGCTGATCGCATCGCCGCCTTGATCCCCGATGGCGCGGCCATCCAGACCGGTATCGGCGGCGCGCCGGCGGCGGCTGTCGGACGGCTCGTGGCTCGCCGGGGGTTGGTCGTCCGATCGGGGTTGGTGACCGAGGGCTATAAACTGCTGGCCCAGGCGGGGGCCCTTGACCCTCTCGCCGATCATATCACCGGCTTGGCCCTAGGGTCGGAAGACTTCATGCGCTGGGCTGCGGACTACTTTGTATTCGCCGATGCCACCGTGACGCATGGCGCAGCGGGACTGGCGGCCACGCCCCGGCTGTTTGCCCTTAACTCGGCTCTTGAGGTGGATCTGTTCGGCCAAGCCAACCTGGAGTGGCGTGGCGGTCGGCTGGCCAGCGGCTTGGGCGGCGCGCCGGATTTCGCGAGCGCCGCGCGTCGTTCGAAGGGTGGGCGCGCGGTCCTGGCTCTGCCGTCATCGGCCAAGGGCGGCGCCCTGTCGCGGATCGTGGCGCGCCTGGATGCGCCCACCGTGTCGCTTCCCCGAGACCTGACGGATCTGGTGATCACCGAGCAAGGCGTCGCGGACCTGCGGGGGACGACCCTGGACGGACGCGCCGAATCCTTGATCGCCATCGCCGATCCACCCCATCGGGCGGCGTTGGCGTCGCGCTGGGAGGAGATGCGGCGGAGCATGTAGCCATCGCTGTTCAAACCTTGACGGACTGTCTACGCCACCGCGACGATTTCAATGTCCTGGCCGGCCACCTGAGCGATATCGCCAACGCCCTTGCCCATTACAGCCTGGGCCAAGTGCGACACGTGGCTGACGCTGCCCCGAGCGGGGTCGGCCTCGTCCTCGCCGACAATCCTGAACGTCTGGCGCCGTCCATCTTCACGCTCCAGCGTGAAGATGCCGCCAAACCTGACGACGTCCATCCCAGCTTCCGGGGTGATCAATCGCGCGTTGGCTCTGCGGGCTGAATAGTAGCGAGGGTCGCGGGTTGCCCTGGCCATCGCGGTGCGGTCGGTGTTGACATCCTCGCCTGCCCGCGCGCTAGCCCAAGCGGCCCTGGCGGAAGCCAGGCCGGCGTCAAGCGCGGCCAGGCCCTTGGGGGTCACCATGTTCGGATGGGACGAGATGGGCCGGTCGGGTAGGTCGGCCGCGGCCGACTCGATGTCCTGTTCCTTGGTGAAGGCGACACTCACGACGCGGGATTCCTGATCATGCCGGTCACCTTATCGACGATCCGCCGCGGTGTCTTCCAGCCGATTGTTGAGAGCCCTATAGTCGGCGGCGTATAGTTAAAAACGTGGAAGAATCTGTAGGGAGTCAGGTTCGCCGACCCATATTTGCCAAAAGTTGATATCCAGCCAATGGATCTGGGTCCGCCAATCACATTGAAAGGTTCATGTTTGAGCCCATGACCTTGTCGCGGCCCGTAGAAATTGACGCTACCTTGGGTCATGGGCTCTCGTTGTCTCGCCGAAGGGAATTTCGTTCAAGGGTTGTAATTACCCACCCCCTTGCGGCGCGGTGTGAACGCTGATTCAAGATGGCATGGGCCGGTTAGATCTTGAGCTTCTGAGCAAGGCTGAACTGATCGAGATGGTGCTTCGTCTGCAGCGTCCGCAGAAAACGTCTCGCACGTCGTCGAAGCCGCCATCGACAGACCGCAAGGCCCAGCAAGAGAAGTCACGCCCCGGCGGCGCCAAGCCTGGACACGACGGCCATAGCCGACGTCTGAGCAAAGATTTCGAGAGCGTCGAGAATCACTATCCGGATCAATGCCCGGGCTGCGGAGCTTGCCTATCCGCGGCCTTGATCGGCGAAGTGGTCAGCGAACATGACAAGATCGACCTGCCGCCGATGGCGCCCGTGGTCGAGCGCCACCGCCGGATGGCGGTGATCTGTCCGTCCTGCGGCTTGCGAGTTGTGGCCGATACGCCTGAGGCGGCGAAGGGGACACCGTTTGGCCCCCGGCTGCACGCGGTGGCGACCTATCTGAAGACCTTCCAGGCGCTTTCCTATGAGCGGCTCGAGGCGGCTTTCGCCGACCTGTTCGGCGTGGCGATCAGCCAGGGCGGGCTAATGAACATGCTTCGCCGATCACAAGAGCGCTTTGAGCCAGGGCGGCAAGCCGCCGTGGCCAAGCTGCGCCAGGCCACGGTAGTGGCGTCCGACGAGACTGGTGTTCGGATCGAGGGAAGCAACGCCTACCACTGGGTTTTCCGCTCCGCCGAGGCGGTGGTGCATGAGGCCGCGCCGACGCGCGGGGCAGTGGTGGTGCGCGACATGATGGACGGACATCGACCGGAGGTCTGGTGTTCGGATCGCTATGTGGCCCAGCAAGGCCACGCCGACGCGCATCAGACCTGCCTGGCCCACCTCGCCCGGGATGTCGCCTATGCGATCGAAGGCGGCGAGGACATTCTGCCGATGCGGCTCAAGCTGTGGCTGAACAAGGCCTTCGGGCTGGCCCGCGATATCGAGACCCTCGCCGTCTCCACCATCTCCACACGGCGGCGCGCCCTGGAACGGACCCTCCAGGAAATCATCGACACCCCGACATCCTGCGAACTGGCCATGGTCGTCCAGAACAAGTTCAGGCGGGCCAAGGATCAGCTTCTGACCTTCGCCCTCTGGCCCGGTCTGGTCGAGGCCACCAACAATGGCTGCGAACGCGCCCTGCGACCCGCCGTGATCCAACGCAAGGTCACCAACGGCTACCGCGCCATGTGGGCGGCGCAAGGCGAGGCCAGTATCCGAACCGTCATCGACACCGCCCGCCTCAAACCCGACGTCAACAGGTTCCACACCATCCTCGGTGTCGTCACCGCTTGATTCAAAGCCCGAAAAGGGCCTGGGTAATTACCTTGGTCGCACCAGACCCGCGGCGTGCAGGCGGACCTTCGTCACCGTGTAGCCGAGCGTGTAGTTGTGCCGCTTCACCATCTGCTCGTGGAAATGCTTCACGTTG
>JAYTXV010000139.1:0-5958 GCA_043742805.1 Caulobacteraceae bacterium
GGTTGAGGCTTCGGGCGCTCAGAGTGATGAAGACGTTGGCGGCGTCGGAGGGCAGCACCGTGGCCAGGATCTTGGCGCGCTCTATGCCGGCGATCTTCAGCGCCGCCTCGTCCGTGGCGTCGCCATGCCAGCAGAGGTAGCCCAGCTCCCGCGCCTCGCCGAGCCGCGCTTCGTCGCGTTCCAGCACCACGAAGTTCACACCGCCGATGGCCAGGTCCTTGGCCAGCTTGACCCCGATGCGCCCGAAGCCGCAGATGATTACATGGCCTTGCAGTTTGTCGATATCGGTCTTCACGCGGTTTCCACCCAACAGTCGTTGAACCTGGGAAAAGGTCAGGGTCTGCACCAGGTAGCCGGTGACCATGATCATACCGGTGCAGCCAAGGATGATCGTGGTTATGGTGACGGCGTGCAGATAAGGCGTGTTGATGGCCCGCACTTCGCCATATCCCACCGTATAGATGGTCAGCAGCACCATGTAGAGGGCGTCGCCGAAACTCCAGCCGGCGAACATGTAGGCCGTTGTCGCCACCGATACGACGACGACCATAAAGGCGATGATCGCCAGCAAACTGCGAAGCGGCGAGCCAACGGTTCCGTTCACGATGGCCCCTCGGCGAGCGTTTTTTCCATGACCACGAAGGCCAAATCCGCTCGTTTCGGAATACCGAATCTCTGGTCATCATAGGGGAACGGCCGGGTATCGAGTGTCTTGCAATAACCCCGGCGCTGGTACCAGGCGATCAGCGGCTCCCGCACATTCAGCACGGTCATGCGAATGCGCCGCGCGCCCTGGCCGGCGGCGAGCGTCTCGGCCAGCGCCAGGATCATGCGGCCAAGCTGGCGATCCTGGATGTCCGGGCGAACCGTCAGCATCCCCAGATACCAGACGCCGGTTTCCGCCGGCTCGAGCCACACTACGCCGAGCAACGGGCTGTCGGCGCTGTCTCTGGAGGTAAGAAGCCGGGCGTCGGGACACGCGGCCAAGTCTCGTCGCAGGGTTTCGGCGTCTGTTCGCAAGCCCGCCATGAAGTCTCCCTCATGCGTCCAGCCCTCGGTTCCGCGATAGGCGAGATTGACCAGCGCGGCGGTCGACTCAAGGTCGTCGTCGGTGGCGGGGTAGAGCGGCACGGCGTTCGAGATTCGGCTTTGGGTCGGGACCAGTTATTTGCGCAGGGCGGGTTTCGACTTTGCCGCCGAGCGCGCAGCCGCGGTGCGTTCCGATTCGCGCGCGCCGCCCCGACCCGAGTCTACGGGTCCCCCACCGCCGGCTTTGCGCCGGGCGACCAGGGCCGCCAGGATCTCGGTGCTGCTTTTCTTGTTCTCGGGAGCGGGGCTGTCATCACTCATTAGGCCTCATAGCAGGAAAACGGTTTCAGGCCCATGGCGCGCCAGGCGCCTCAAAACAGGCACGACGGGGGAATTTGCCCTGGTGCCGGGTTTAATCCTGTCGAGGCGGGAAAAACCTTTCTAGACAGAGGCCGCGTGGTCGCGCGCCGTTCCGGCAACTGACCTGGAGTTCTTATGGCCCTAAGTCGTCGCACCTTCATCGAGAAACTGGCCGTGGTCGGGGGCATGTCTCTGGCGATGGCCGGCATGGAGGCCCTTGGTTTTGGCTTCGCTTCGGCGCAGGCGGCGCCGCCGACGCTGACTGGACGCGGCAAGGGAACCAAGGTGGTGGTGCTGGGCGCCGGCCTGGCGGGTATGACGGCGGCTTACGAACTCACCAAGGTCGGCTACGAGGTTCAGGTAATCGAGGCCAGATCGTTCGCCGGCGGGCGCTGCCAGACCGCGCGTAAGGGTTTTTCCCACACCGACCTCGTCGGCAATACCCAGGTTTGCGATTTTGACGAGGGCCTCTACATCAACCACGGCCCATGGCGGATCCCCTACCATCACCGTTCGACGCTGCATTACACCAAGCTGTTTGGGGTAGCCCTGGAATCCTTCGTCAACGACAATGACGCCTCTTATGTCTACATGGAAAAGGCGACGGGCCCGCTTGCGGGCAAGGCGATCCGCAAGGGCCAGATAGCTTCCGACATGCGCGGTTACGCCGCCGAACTGCTGGCCAAGGCGGCCGCTAAGGGGGGGCTAGACCTGCCTTTGACCCCGGATGACCGGAACAAGTTCATCGCCTATCTGGTCAGCCAGGGACGCTTGTCGCCCAAGACCCTAGCCTATGGCCCCACCGAGGGGCGCGGCTTCGATATTCCCCACGGGGCGGGCGTCGATCCCGGTCCCGGTAAGCTGTCCTCGCCGTTCGCTCTGGCCGACGTCCTGCATTCCGATACCTGGAAGGCGCTTGAGCCGCTGGGCGATCACGAACAACAGCTCACCATGCTGCAGCCGGTGGGGGGCATGGACCATCTGGCCAAGGGTTTCGAGCGCCACGTCGGCCAATTGATCCGCTATGACACCGAGGTCCAGAAGCTGGTCCAGGACGACAGGGGCGTGGAGGTTTTCGTCACCGATAAAGACGGCAAGACCGGGTCGATAAAGGCCGACTATTGCATCTGCACAATTCCGCTCTCGGTGCTGCGGAACCTGGACATCGCCGTCTCCGCCCCGTTCAAGGCGGCCATGGCGGGTCCGGCCTATGCCCCGGTCAACAAGATCGGTCTGCAGATGAAGCGGCGGTTCTGGGAAGAGGACCATTCTATCTATGGCGGACACATAACCACCAACATTCCGGGGATCGGTTCGATCAGCCTGCCGTCCACCGGCTGGCAGGGCGAGAAGGGTGTTCTGCTTGGTTACTATGCCTTCGGGGCCGAGGCGGCGCGCATCAGCGCCAAATCACCCGCCGATCGCGCCGCCTTCGCCGTGGCGGCCGGACAGAAGGTGTTTCCGCAATATGCGGAGAGCTTCGAGACCGCGTTCTCGTTCTCTTGGCACCTGGCAAAGTACAACCTGGGTGGCTGGGCGGAGTGGAGCGAAGACGCTCGCGCTACCGCCTATCCCGTGCTCTGTGAGCCGAATGGCCGCCTTTATCTGGCTGGCGAGCACCTGAGTTATCTGGGCGGTTGGCAGGCGGGCGCCATCGAATCGGCCTGGCAGCAGATCGGCAGGCTGCACGCCCGGGTCAACGCGGCCTGATCGGACAGAGAACCAAGATGAGAGTTTTGTTCGCGGGACTTGTGCTTCTTATCGCCGCTCCGGCCTTTGGCCAGGACAGCGGTCAGAGCCAGTTCGTCTCAACCTGCTCGGCCTGCCATCAGGTTACCGGCAAAGGCATCAAGGGCGCCTTCCCAGCCTTGGCCGGAGATTCCTTTGTGCTTGGGGATGCCCAGGCGATCATCGCCACGATCCTCAACGGCCGAGGCGGTATGCCCGCCTGGAAAGGTGAGCTTGACGACGCCCAGGTGGCGGCGACGATCACCTATATCCGCTCGGCCTGGGGTAACACGGCCGCCCCCGTCACCGCCGCCACGGTTGCGAGCGAACGGGCCAAAACCACGACGACGACAGCCCAGAGTCTGCAGGCCCACTGATCGGGCTGCTCTGACCGGAGGGTTCAGGCCGCCGGGGGTTGCGCCAGGGATTGGGCCATGCGCTCGATCGCCAAGCGCCGCTCGTCCATCTGGGCTCCGCGGCGCGCCATCACCAACTCCAGTATCGCCGCCGGGGCGGTCTCTGGTCGACCGGCTTCGAAGGGCGGGGCCGGAGCGTATTCCAGGTTGAGTTGGATGGTCTGAGCGAACTCTGGCCCGGCGATCTCCGCCGCCAGGGTGAGACCGAAGTCGATCCCCGCGGTCACGCCCCCGCCGGTCAGGACATTGCCGTCGCGGACCACGCGGGCCGGGTCCGGGATGGCGCCGAACAGACTCAGCATGTCTCGCCAGGCCCAGTGGCAGGCGGCGCGGCGACCTTTCAATAGCCCCGCCGCGCCCAGGATCAATGAGCCGGTGCAGACAGAGGTCACATAGCGCGCGCCAGCCGCCAGCCGCTTGATCTGGGCCATATAAACCGTGTCGGCCATGGCGTCGGTGCAGCCGAAGCCCCCGGGAACGCAGAGGACGTCGCAAGTCTCAATGTCGGTTAGTCGGGCGAGATCGCCAAACACCAGGCCCTGGGCCTTGATCGATCCTCCCAGGGCGCTGGCGCCGATCGCCACGGCGCCTGGCAGGTTGCACAGCACCTGATGGGGACCGGTGAAGTCCAGGTGGGTGACGCCCGGATACAGGGCGAAGACGATAATCAGAGACTTGGCCATGGCGCGCGACCTTTCAAATTTGATTTGTTCGGCAGAGTGAAAATGAGCCACGAAGTCTCTGGCGGAAATGACAATGTTCCCTTATTTTCAGCCATGCCTCGCGTGATCGCCTTTGTCATTTTTCCCGATTTCCAGATCATCGACGCCGCCGGCCCGATCGGCGCCTTCGAGATCGCCGGCCGGTTCAATCCGGGCGCCTATGAAATCGCGGTGTGGTCGGTCGAACCGGGAGTGGTGGCCAGTTCCTCCGGGGTAGCGATGCTGGCCGGGCCGCTTGGCGATCCGGCCGCCGTCGACACCGTGGTTGTGGTCGGAGGCGATGGCTCCCGCGGGGCCATGCGTGACGAGGCCCTGCTGAGCTTCACCAGGGCGGCGGCCGGCTCGGCCCGACGCCTCGGCAGCGTTTGTTCGGGCGCCTATGTGCTGGCGGCGGCGGGACTGCTCGATGGGCGGCGGGCGACCACCCACTGGTCCCGGACCGAGGATTTCGCCCGCCGCTTCCCCAAGGTGCGGCCTGAGCCCGACCGAATCTGGACTCGCGACGGCGAGATCTGGACGTCGGCGGGCATCACCGCGGGCATCGATCTGGCTCTGGCGATGATCGAGGCGGACCTGGGCGGTCAGACCGCCAAGCGAACGGCCCAGCAGCTGGTGGTCTATCACCGCCGCCCCAGCGGTCAGTCGCAGTTCTCGGCCCTGTTGGACCTCCAGGATGGCGGCGGTCGCTTTGGCCCTCTGCTGACGTGGATGCGCGAGACTATTGGCGAGGTTCTGACTGTTGACCGCCTGGCGGACCGCGCCGGCATGAGCGCGCGGAATTTTGCCAGGGCCTTCGCCACCGAAACCGGATCCACCCCGGCCAAGGCGGTCGAACGCCTTCGGCTCGAGGCCGCGCGCGCCGCCGTGGAGGCTGGCGGACGCACCATCGACCAGATCGCCCTGGATACCGGTTTTGGCGATCCGGAGCGCATGAGGCGCGCCTTTCTGCGCGCTTTTGGCCAGCCGCCCCAGGTTCTCAAACGCATCGCCCGCGCCGAAACCGCGAATGCCACCGCGCCGCTTCACAAGGCCTCCGGGCGAGGTTAGGCTCGCCATCAATGGAATAGGAATGGGAGACTTCCATGGACGGTTCTTTCGGCGCTTTCACACCGATGCCCACCGACCCCTGGTCTATTCCCCTCGACGCAATCGACCCGGGCCGCGCGGAGTTGTTCATGGCCGGCGCACAATACGACTATTTCCGGCGCCTGCGTCACGAAGACCCCGTCCACTTCAGTTCGGATGGTCCATTCGGCCCTTATTGGTCGATCACCAAGTTCAACGACATCATGGCCGTCGACAGCGACTACGCCGCTTTTTCCTCCAATCGCGACATCGTCATCGGTGATCAGCCGGACGGTTTCGCCCCGCCGATGTTCATCGCCATGGACCCGCCTCGGCATGACGTCCAGCGCAAGGTGGCCTCGCCGGCCGTGGCTCCGGCCCGCCTGTCGGAGTTGGAAGCGGTGATCCGCCAGCGCGCTGGAGCGATCCTCGATGGGTTACCGCGCAATGAGACTTTTAATTGGGTGGAGCGGGTCTCCAAGGAATTGACCACTCAGCTATTGGCCATTCTTTTCGACGTGCCGTTTGAAGACCGCCACCTGCTGCCGTTCTGGTCGGACACGGCGGTGACGTCCGAGGCGACCGGCGTCGTTATCGACGCCGCCCAGCGTGAGAAGGTGCTTTTCGAGTGCCTGAGC
>JAYTXV010000140.1:0-4910 GCA_043742805.1 Caulobacteraceae bacterium
ACCTATGTGGCGCGTCCGAGCTTCGTGCCGATGGGGACGGCCGTGCCGATCAACATCGTTTCCAGCGCCCCGACCACCGACTCCCGCCCCGCCGAGGCCGCGCCCGTAACCCAGGCCGCCCAGACCGAGACGCCGGTTCCGCAAGCCAAGTCCCCCCCGCCTCCCCCGCCCAAGGCGACCCCGGCGCCCATACCCAAGCCCACGCCAGTCAAGACGGTCATCCCAAAACCTCAACCCAAACCCATCCCCGAAAAGACCCCGCCAAAACCGACCCCCAGCCGCCAACCCACCAAGGACGCCTTCAATCTCGACGCCCTGGCCGCCAATATCGCCAGGACTACAAAACCCTCTCCCGCAAGACCGGCCTCGGGCGCCAAAGGTCCGGCCCGCGCCGAAACCGCGCCCGTTGCGCGCGCCGACGCCGGCCAGGGCGTGTCCCAGAGCGACATCGCCGGCCTCTCGCAACTGCTCGAACGGCTGTGGAACCCCAATTGCGAGACCGCCGGCGGCGACGCAGTGGTAATTCCGGTGAAGTTCACCGTCGGTTATGATGGTCATGTGATTGGCCGCATCACCGAAGGCGGGCGCGACAACTCGACCAATCCGGTCATCTCGACCGCGGCCCGCCGGGCTATCGACGCGGTGCATCAAGCCGAGCCGTATGGTCCGGCCTATCGCGGCCAGACCTTCACGGTAAACTTCGACGCCAAGACGGCGTGCGGCAGTAGTTAGGAGAGACGCCCATGCGCTCAGTGATCATGATATTGGCGATGGCGGTCCTCGGCCTTTCGCCGGCCAGGGCCGACATCGTCGTCAATGTCGACCAGGGCGCCACGCAGCCGCTGCCTATCGCCGTGCCGGTGTTCAGTGGTCCGCCGGTGGCTGCGCAACTTCAGCAGGTGATCGCCGCCGATCTCGCCCGGTCAGGCCTGTTTCGCCCGCTCGATCCCGCCACCTTCCCGACCGGTCCTCAGGACGTCAATGTCAAACCGGCCTTCGACGCCTGGAAGGCGATCAGCGCCCAGGGTCTTCTGACCGGCGACGTGAGCGCCGGCGCCGACGGGCAGATGACGGTCAACGTCAGGCTCTGGGACGTCTACGCCGGCGACCAACTGGTGGGTCAGCAGTTTTCGTCGGGGTCGGAGAGCTGGCGGCGGGTAGCGCACAAGGTCGCCGACGCGGTCTATGAGAAGCTGACCGGTGAGCAGGGTTATTTCGACAGCCGCGTCGTGTTCGCCGCCGAAAGCGGGCCGCGCGGCCGACGAATCCGCCGCCTGATGATCATGGACCAGGACGGCGCCAATCCCCGCTATCTGACCGACGGCTCCTACTCGGTGTTCTTTCCCCACATCTCGGCCAACACCCGCGACGTCACCTACATGGCCCTGCGGCCAACCGGGTCGACGATCTATCTGCTCAATATCACCACCGGCCGCCAGGAAGCCCTGGGCCACTTCCCGGGCATGATGTTCGCTCCGAGCTTCTCACCGAACGGCGCCTCGGTGGCCTTTTCCGCCGAGAAGGAGGGCAACACCGACATTTACGCCATGAACCTCGCCACCCACTCGGCCACGCGCCTGACCACCGATCCGGGCATTGACACCTCTCCGTCGTTTTCTCCGGACGGTGGTCAGCTGGTCTTCAACTCGGACCGCGGGGGCTCGCCCCAGATCTATGTGATGAACACCGACGGCTCGAACGTCCACCGCATCTCGTTCGGATCGGGGCGCTACACCACCCCGGTCTGGAGCCCTAACGGCAAGCTGATCGCCTTCACCAAGCAGGAGGGGTCGGCGTTCCATATCGGCGTCATGAAGTCCGACGGCTCGAACGAGCGCCTGCTGACCGACAGCTACCTCGACGAGGGTCCGACCTGGGCGCCCAACAGCCGGGTGATCATGTTCGCCCGCGACACCGGCTACGGCGCCCACCTGTGGACGGTGGATGTGTCCGGTAAGCTTCTGGCTCCGTCGGCCTACACGCTAAGCGCTTCGGACCCGGCCTGGTCGGCGCTGTTGCCCTAGCCGTGACCAGAGCTTCGCTTGCCGGAGACGCAGGTTTCCGCGATCTTTCATGCGGTTCACGGGGGAAGCGCGTGCGTGGACGAATCGCCGGGTTCGCCTGGGGGCTTCTGGCGTTGCTGATAGCGGCGGCGCCCGGCGCCTATGGCCAGGCTCCCGCCGGCCAGCCGCTGGACCGCGTCAGGGTGGAGGCCTTTGTCGATGGCGCGGTCACAGAGGCGATGCGCGATGACCATATCGCCGGCGTCACTGTCGCCGTCGTCGATCGCTCGGGGGTGGTGCTGACCAAGGGTTACGGGCTGGCGGGGGTGTCTCCCCGGCGCCCGGTGGACGCGGACACGTTGTTTCGGGTCGGATCGATCTCCAAGACGCCGGTCTGGATCTCCCTGATGCAACTGGTGGAACAGGGCAGGATCAGCCTGGACGATCCGATCAACAGCCATCTGCCACCCGACTTGCAGTTTCCCGACGAAGGATTCCGTAACCCCATTCGCATCCGCCACCTGATGACCCATTCGGCCGGGTTCGAGGATTCGGTTCTGGGCGGGTTCTTCGTGCCGGACGCCGACCACCTGACCTCGATCGACACCTACCTCCGCACCCACCGGGTTCACCGGGTCCGGGAGCCCGGGACCCTGGCGGTCTATTCCAACTACGGCGCCGCCCTGGCCGGCGCGATCGTCGCCCATGTCAGCGGCCAGCCCTGGCAGGACTATGCCGAACAACACATCTTTCGCCCGCTGGGCATGACCACGGCGACCTATCGCGAACCCTACGCCCTCAACCTGGCCAAGGCTCGCGGCCTGCCCGCGCCCATGCCCCCGGCGGTCGCGGCCAAGGTCTCCACCGGCTTTGACTACAGGGCCGGGACGCTCGAAGCGCGGCCGTTTGAATACGTCAGCCACATCGCCCCAGCCGGCGCCCTGTCGGCCAGCGCCCACGACATGGCCCTCTACCTGAGCGCGCTGCTCGATCCGGCTCAACTGGAAAAAGCCGGCGTCTTGCGTGCCGCCACCTTCGAAACCATGCGCCGACCCTTGCTGGCCAATGCTCCCGGGATGGGGTCCTGGCGTCACGGTTTCATGGACTTCAGCGTCAACAAGGGCCGGTCGGGTTTCGGCCATGGCGGTGATCTGCTCTATCAGCACTCAAGCCTGGAGATTTACCCTGGCCCGGGCGTCGGCATCTTCGTTTCGGTCAATACGCCCACGGGTCTGCCGTTGCGCGATACCCTTTCCACCGTCCTGATGGCCGCCTTCGCCGGTCCCGCCACGGCTGCCCCGCCCCGGTTGGCGGACGCCAAAGCGCAGGCTGATCGCGTTTCGGGAACCTATCGTAGTCTCCGGCGGCCGACGTTCCGCACCGAAGCGGCGCTGCTCAGGCTGTTCGCGACCGGCAGTATCGAGGCAATGCCGAATGGCGACATCGTCGTTCCGCAAGGCAGTCGCCTGGCGCGCTACTATCCAATCGGCGGCGGCGTGTTCGCCAACCTCGACGGGCCGGACCGCATCGCCTTTCAGTTGGTTGACGGGCGCATGCTCAGCTTCGATTCCTTCAGCGCCGGCCCGGCGGAACGCATCGATTTCTTCGAGGGGCCGGCCTGGCTCGGCGCTGTTGTGGCCCTGGGCGTTCTGACCGCGATCTGGGGTGTGGCGGCGGCCGTGCGGCGCCTGTTCAAGCGCAATGAACGAGGGCGCACTGCGGGCTTGGTCCTGGACGGCCTGTGTCTGATCTGGCTGGTCGCTTTTGGCTTGGCCGCAGCCGGGGCCGCGGCGCTGGGCGATCAGAACACCGCCGTACTGACCTATCCGGGAACGCTGTTCCCTATCGGCTGCTGGGCGCTGATGGTCGCCGCCGTCGCCACGCCGGTGGCCGCGCTCCTGGTCGTGTTTCCCGCCCGTCCGCGCGGCTGGGGCGCCTGGCGCTGGACGCGGCAAGTCATCGCCATGGTCGTATTCCTGACACTGGCCGTCACGCTCTATCAATCGGGCTTCCTCGGCTATTCGGGCTGGTAGGCCAAAGGGGTATCGACATGAGGTCACATGGCCGCCGGCTCTCCCTCGCCTCCGGCGTCCTGCCGGATGTAACGCCTACCGGCACGGTGGCCGCCGCCGCCGCCGCAGGATGGGACGCGGTGGGACTCTGGGTGGACATGAAGCTTTGGACGCCGCGAACCACGCGGGAGGTTCGGGACCGCCTGAAGGACTCCGCTCTTTCCGCCCTGGACGCAGAGGTGGTGTGGCTGCGGTCCGGGCCGGACGATCCCGACCATTTCCGTCTGATAGACATCGCCATCGAGGTAGGGGCCGAGAACGTGCTGGTGGTCAGTTCGGTGACCGAGCCCGGCGAAACGGCCGAAAAGCTCGGACGCCTGTCCGATCACGCCGACAAGAACCTGAGGGTAGCCCTGGAGTTTGGGGCGTTCACCTCGGTTCGGTCGCTGCCGGACGCCCTGGACGTTCTGGAGCGTTGCGGCCGCGCGGAGGCAGGCCTGCTGGTGGACCCGCTGCATTTCGCGCGCACCGGAGGAAGACCGGTCGATCTGGCGGGGGTTGATCCCGGCCGCTTCGCCTACGCCCAGTTCTGCGATGCGGCGGCGGTCGGGCCAAGCCCGGACGACATCGCGGCGATCATCGAGGAGGCTCTGGACCTGCGCCTGATGCCGGGAGAAGGCGCGCTTCCCCTGTCCGAAGTGCTGGCCGCCATGCCGCCCGCGACGCCGCTAAGCGTCGAGTTGCGATCCAAAGCCCTTCGAGAGACATTTCCCGACCCGGAAGCCCGATCACGCGCCTTGCTGGCCGCCACGCGAGCCTGGATGGAAGGCGCCTTCAAAACACCATCCTGATACGACAGTGTTAGCAAGTCACGGGGCAAACTAACGGGGCAGGC
>JAYTXV010000141.1:0-8483 GCA_043742805.1 Caulobacteraceae bacterium
AGGAATTCGTCGCCCTGGACCCAGCCCGATCCAACCAGGGGCGCGATGTCCAAGGCTTCAAATGGGCGCATGGTGTGTGGAGCGTTCGGGCCCATTTTCGTCGCGTCGCGCACGCCCCTCCAGGGTTTGGGCGGAGCCGGAAAGGCGAAGCGGCGATTGCCGAGGGGCGATGCGGCGTAAGGCACGCCCAAAAAGCGCGAGACACCGCCCTCGCTGACCCCGCGGACGGAGCCGGCCTCAGTGACGGCGATGGGGTCGATCATGGCATTCCTTGAGGCTCGCCCTTCGGCGCTTGGCGTGTGGGAGGAAGCTTAGCCGATCCGTGTGCCCGGATGGGGACCAGGGGCGTTTGCCTGAGGGAAGTATCACGTCGCCGAGGCCCGAGCGCAATGCGTGGAATGAGCGGACAAATCGCGCTCTTGGCAAAGGGGCCGGTCTGGTCTCTATCTCTGAAAAATACCCACCTACCGTGGAATTCGGGCGGTGCAAGATGGACCCAAGCAAGATGGACCCAAGAATGTCCGAAAGCGATCCGGCGCCGCCTGCTGCTCCAGACTTCCGAGCCCTGTTCGAAGCCACGCCCGGCGCCTACCTGATACTTGCGGCCGATCTGACCATCGTCGCGGTCAATGAAGCCTATCTGACCGCCACCCATACCTGTAGGCCGGACATCGTCGGCCGGGCGCTGTTCGAGGTCTTTCCGGACAATCCGAACGATCCCAACGCCGATGGTGTCAGCAAGCTGTCGGACTCCCTGAGGCGGGTGGTGCGCTATCGGCAGGCCGATACCATGGCCGTCCAGAAATATGACATCCACCGTTCAGATGATCCCGCCGACGGTTTTGAGGAACGATATTGGAGCACGGTGAATACGCCCGTGTTGGATAGCGGGGGCGAGATCACATGGATCATCCATCGGGCGGAGGACGTCACCGGCCTGGTCGCACGCGACCGCGCCAAGGCCGAAACCGAGCGCCCGGCGATGGATCAGCAGCGCGTGATCGACAGGCTGCGCCGGGCCAATATCGAACTGGCCCAGTCCCAGTCCGCCCTACGCGCCTCAGAAGCCCGTTTTCGCGCCGCCGTCGGGGCGGTCAGTGACATTCTTTGGACGACGGACACCGGCGGCCTGATGACCGGCGAACAGGCCGGATGGTGCGCCTTTACCGGCCAAAGCCGTGAAGCCTGTCAGGACTATGGCTGGAGCGCGGCTGTGCATCCGGACGACGCCGACGCCACCATCATAGCCTGGGAAGCGGCGGTCGAAGCAGGCGGGCCGTTCAGTTTTGAGCACCGCGTGCGCCGCCATGACGGCGCCTGGCGCCTGTTCAGTATCAATGCCCGCCCAGTTACGGGACCCAGCGGGGCGGTATTAGAGTGGGTTGGAGTCCATGCCGACATCACCGACGCGCGGCGGGCGGAAGAACGCCGCAAGCTGCTGCTCGACGAGTTGAACCACCGGGTCAAGAACTCGCTGGCCACGGTTCAATCCATCGCGATGCACACGCTGGGCTCAGCCGATTCCCCCGCGGCCTTTTTCGGCGAATTCAACGATCGGCTGATGGCGCTGTCGGAAGCGCATAACCTTTTGACCCGCAGCGACTGGCAGGGCGCCAGCCTGCGGGATCTGATCACCCAGGAACTCGCGCCCTATCTGGGTGTGGATGGCTCTCGTGTCGCGCTCCGGGGTAGCGACGTGCGCCTGAATCCCAAGGAAACCCTGGCCCTGGGCATGGTCTTGCACGAACTGGCCACCAACGCCGCCAAATATGGCTCCCTGTCGACCGACGATGGGCTGGTGGACGTGACGTGGGAGAATTGCGAGGACGGCGCCGACAGCGTTCTTCGGCTGATCTGGACCGAAAGCGGCGGGCCGCCGGTCAAATCGCCAAGCCGTCGTGGGTTCGGCTCGCGCCTGATCGAGCGCGGTCTGAATCACGAATTGGCCGCCACGACCACCTTGAGCTTCCGCCCAAGTGGCGTGGAATGCGCGATAGCCTTTCCCAGGAACGGCACGCAGCGATGATCGCCGACTGCCCTTCTCGCTTGCTGGCCGGCAAGCGGATCCTGGTGGTCGAAGATGAAATGATGCTGGCGATGATGATCGAGGACCTGTTGATCAACCTGGGCTGTGAGGTGGTCGGACCGGTGGCCTCGGTCGCGGCGGCCCTGAGTCTGGCCGGGCGCGAACGCCTCGACGGCGCCGTACTGGACATCAATCTGGGCTCCGAGACCGTCTATCTGGTCGCTGACACCCTCAAGCGGTCGAGCGTGCCCTATGTGTTCGTCACCGGCTATGGGCCCGGCGGCCTGGACAGCCGTCATCGCGGCCACCCGACCATCCAAAAACCCTTCCGCTTCGACCAGTTCGGCGCGGCGCTCGCCGAGGGGCTGAGACGCGCGGCGAACTGAGGACAAAATTAGTGTTATAGTTGACCATAACACCATATCGTCGTATTGTTTCTTCCAAGGGCGCCGGTTTCGCGGCGTCGCGGTTGAAATGACGATGGACCCAGAGTGGAACGACAGTCAGCCGATCTACCGCCAACTGCGCGACCGGGTGGTGGCGATGATTCTCGACGGCGTGCTGGGCGAAGGCGATCCGCTGCCGTCGGTGCGCAACGTCGCGGCCGAATATCGGGTCAATCCGCTGACGGTGCTCAAGGGCTACCAACAGCTTGCCGACGAAGCGTTGGTGGAGAAGCGGCGGGGCCTGGGCATGTTCGTCAATGCCGGCGCCCGGGATCTGCTGCTGGTGGCCGAGCGGCGGCGGTTTCTGGTCGAACAATGGCCGGCGATCGACGCGACCATCCGCCGGCTCGGCCTGACGCCCGCGAACCTGCTGCACGCCGCCGAGGCCGGCGGATTCACGCCCAACAACGATGGGGAGGTTTGAACCATGCCATGTGTGGAAGCTCGGGGGCTACGCAAAGCCTATGGCTCCGCCATCGCCCTGGACGGCATCGATCTGCGCGTCGAGGAAGGCCGGATTCTGGGGATCATCGGCCCCAATGGCGCGGGCAAGAGCACGGCGCTGAACGCCATGCTGGGCCTGACGCCGTATCAGGGCGATTTGAAGGTTCTGGGGCGCGATCCCTGGGCGCAGCGCGACCAGCTGATGCAGGACGTGTGCTTCATCGCCGATGTCGCCGTGCTGCCGCGCTGGATACGGGTTTCACAGGCCCTGGACTATGTGGCCGGGGTGCATCCGCGCTTCGACCGGGCTAAGGCGGAAAAATTCCTGGACAAGACCCAGATCACGCGATCCAGCCGGGTGCGAGAGCTGTCGAAGGGCATGGTGACCCAGCTGCACCTGGCCCTGATCATGGCCATCGACGCCAAGCTGCTGGTGCTGGACGAGCCCACCCTGGGTCTCGACCTGCTGTATCGCAAGGCGTTCTACGACACCCTGCTGAACGACTATTTCGACCACAGCCGTACGATCATCGTGACCACGCACCAAGTCGAAGAAATCCAGCACATCCTGACCGACGTGATGTTCATCAATCGCGGACGGATCGTGTTGAACTCCAGCATGGAGGCGTTCGAGGCCCGCTATGCCGAGGTGATGGCCAGGCCCGAGCATGTGGAGGCGGCCCGGGCGCTGGGGCCGATCCACGAGCGCCAGGTGTTCGGCCGCAGCATCCTGCTGTTCGACTCCGTCGCCCGCGATCATCTGGCTCCACTGGGCGAGGTGCGCACGCCCAGCATCGCCGACCTGTTCGTCGCCGTGATCGGCGCCGATCCATCTCAGGCGCGAGGAGCCGCCGCATGACCCCCCGCCTGCTCTACTGGTCGGTGCGGCGAGAACTGTGGGAGAACCGCTCGATCCTGATCGCTCCCCTGGCCGCCGCCGGGGTGGTGCTGTTCGGATTTGTGATCAGCACCCTCCATCTGCCGGACGCCCGCCGCGCGGTGCTGCAGCTCGATCCGGCCAGCCAGAACGCTGTCGTCTCCATGCCCTATCAACTCGCGGCGGCGGCGCCGATCCTGACCGGGGTGATCGTGGCGATGTTCTATTGCCTGGGCGCGCTGCACAATGAGCGCCGTGACCGCAGCATCCTGTTCTGGAAGTCGCTGCCGGTGTCGGACCTGACCACGGTAGTGTCCAAGGCGGCGATTCCGCTGGCCGTCATGCCGGCGGCGGTCTTCGTGGTGGTGATCGGCATGCAGCTGATCATGTTGATCCTGTCCACGGTGATCCTGCTGGCCAACGGCTTGAGCATCACGACACCGGCAACCCAGGTCCCGCTGTTCGAGATGACGGTGACGCTGCTCTATGGGCTGGTTACGCAGACCCTCTGGTATGCACCGGTCTGGGGCTGGTTGCTGCTGGTCTCCGGCTGGGCGAAGCGAGGGCCGTTTCTGTGGGCAGTGCTGCCGCCGCTGGCGGTATGCCTGGTCGAGAAGATTGCATTCGACAGCTCGAACTTCGCCTCGATGCTGGCCAACCGGCTGGGCGGCGGCTTTTCAGAGGCCTTTTCCGAGGGAATGCCGCGTGCCTATCGTCAAGGCTTCGACTTGCAGACCCTCGACCCGGTCAAATTCCTCAGCAGCCCGGGCCTATGGGTAGGATTGGCGTTCGCCATCGCCTTCCTGGCGACGGCCGTCTGGCTTCGCCGCCGGCGCGAACCGATCTGAAAGGAAAAGCGCCTTTTGGAGAGAATTCTCCCACGGAACCATCGATAACCATTATCGCGGTCACAGACCCAAACTTGGGCTGCTGTATCCGATCACCTTCATGAACGTCGCCACCGATTTCGGGGCCATCGATCTTGGGGCCATCCTCGCACGGGTTGGCGGGTGAAGATGTCGGCCACAAGTGGGTCGGATGGATCAAGCCGATTGTGCGCAATGGGTTGACGATCCAGAGGCGGGATTGGAAGGGGTCGAAACTGGTCGAGGCGGTGTCCAGCGGCTGGCCGAGCATCCTTTCCAACCTCAAGTCTCTGCTGGAAATCGGCGACACCATCCTGAAGCCCTAGGCGGGCGCCCCCTCCTCCCAGTCCAGCGTCCGCTGGACCGCTTTCTTCCACCGGCCGTAGCCTTGGTCACGGTCGGCCACGCTCATCTTGGGAGTCCACTCGGCGCCTTTCTTCCAGTGGGCGCGCAGAGCCGGAAGGTCGGGCCAGAATCCGACGGCCAGCCCGGCCGCATAGGCGGCGCCCAGGCAGGTGGTCTCGGGCACCTGCGGCCGGACGACGGGAACGCCGAGCACGTCGGCCTGGAACTGCATCAGCAGGCCGTTCGCGGTCATGCCGCCGTCGGCTTTCAGTATGTCCAGCGGCCGGCCGGAGTCGGCGGCCATGGCGTCGACGACCTCGCGAGTCTGCCAGGCCACGGCCTCCAGAGCCGCGCGGGCGATATGCGCCCGGGTCACATAGCCGGTCAGGCCGGCGATCACGCCCCGGGCGTCGGGGCGCCAATGCGGGGCGAACAGGCCGGAAAAGGCGGGCACCACGGAACAGCCGCCATTATCGGCGACCGACGCCGCCAGGGACTCGATCTCATCGGCGCTGCTGATGAAGCCCAGGTTGTCGCGCAGCCATTGGACCAGGGAGCCGGTGACGGCGATCGAGCCTTCCAACGCATAGGCGGCCGGCGCGTCGCCCACCCGATAACCGACTGTGGTGAGCAGGCCATGGGTGGATTGAACCGCCTGGGTTCCGGTGTTCACCAGCAGGAAATTGCCGGTGCCGTAGGTGCACTTGCCCTCGCCGGGCTCGAAGCAGGTCTGACCGAACAGCGCCGCCTGCTGGTCTCCCAGCGCCGAGGCCAAGGGCACGCCCGCCAACACCCCGCGGGCGACGCCATAGACCTCCGACGACGAGCGAATCTCGGGCAACATGGCCCGAGGCACGCCCATGGCGTCCAGCAGGCGGTCGTCCCAATCCAGCGTCGCCAGGTTCATCAGCATGGTGCGGCTGGCGTTGGTGACGTCGGTGACGTGACGGCCGGTGAGATTCCAGATCAGCCAGGAATCGATGGTGCCAAACAGGATCTCGCCATGCTCGGCGGCCGGGCGGACGCCCTCCGCATGATCAAGCAGCCAGCGGATCTTCGGCCCTGAGAAATAGGTGGCCAGCGGCAGGCCGCACAGCGGGCGAAAGCGGTCCTGGCCATCGGTCCCGGCGAGCATGTCGACCAGGGGCCCCGTGCGGGTGTCTTGCCAGACGATGGCGTTGGCGATGGGTCTGCCCGTCGACTTTTCCCAAAGCAGGGTCGTCTCGCGCTGGTTGGTGATGCCCACCGCCGCCAAGTCGGTTGTGGCGAGACCGCTTCGGGCGAAAGCCTGAGCGACCACTATTTCAACATTGGCCCAGATTTCCAGGGCATCATGCTCGACCCAGCCCGGGCGGGGAAAGATCTGACGGTGCTCCTTCTGGGCGGTGGCGACCACGGCGCCGGCGGCGTCGAAGATCATGCATCGCGACGAAGTCGTGCCCTGGTCGATGGCGGCGATATATTGGGCGGCCATGGCGCGCTCCCCCTGAACCTGACGTGTTGGGAACTCTTAGCGTTTCCCACGGCGACGAAAAGGCCAGGTGCCTACACCGCCGTCGTCGCCAAGTGGTGGAGAACGATGCCGCTGGTGGTGGCGACGTTCAGGGAATCGAAAGCTCCGGCCATCGGTATCGCGATGGTCTCGGCCCGTTCCAGGATGTCGGCGGGCAGGCCCGGACCTTCAGCACCCAACAGCACGACGGCGCGGGCAGGGCGAGCCAGGGTGTTCAACGGCGTTCGCCCCGCTGGGCTCAGCGCCAGAGGCGTGTAGCCGTGGGCTCGCAGCAGCGTGATCGCATCCTCGCCCGGCCCGAGGCGGGCGAACGGGACGCTGAGGGTCGCGCCCACCGAAACCCGGATCGCCTTGCGATACAGCGGATCGCAGCAGGTGGAATCCAGCAGCACCGCCGAGACGCCAAACGCGGCGGCATTACGAAACACGCCGCCCATGTTGTCGTGATTGGATAGCCCAAACAGCGCCACCACCAACGCCGCCGGTGCCGCCGCCGTGAACACCTCAGCGGCTGCCAGCGACGGCGCGCGTTCACCATAGGCAAGTATGCCCCGATGGATTGGAAAGCCGGCGATAGCGTCCATTACCGTCTGGCCCGCGGCATAGACGGCGACGTCGTCGCCCAGCCGCTCGATCAGCGGCGTCAGTTTCTGGAGCCGCTTTTCCGCGATCAGCACGGCTCGGGCGCGGTGGCGACGATCGCGAGCCAGCACATTGAGCACAACTTCGCCCTCGGCGATGAAACCGCCCAGGCGGCCGGCAATATCGCGCTCGCGCACATCGCGGAACATGGCGATGCGCGGATCAAGAGGATCATCGATGAGAATAGCCCGCGCCACGTCCTCGGCTTCGGCCCGGCGCAAGCGCGGGTCAAGAGCCGCGGGCTCGGCATGGCCCGGGCGTCTATTAAAACCTGCGAAATGCTGGTTTAACCGCTCCCGGGGAAATCAGATAAACAGGGATGCGCGCGCATGACGCTACAGTTGAATCAGGTCGCTCCGGACTTCACGCAAAACACCACCGACGGGCCGATCCATTTTCACGCCTGGGCCAAAGGCCACTGGGTGGTGCTTTTCTCTCACCCCAAGGATTTCACACCGGTATGCACGACCGAACTGGGTGCGGTGGCCAAGCTGAAACCCCAGTTCGACAAGCGGGGCGTCAAGGTGATCGGACTATCGGTGGATCCCGTGGACAATCACGCCAGCTGGTCGAAAGACATCGCCGAAACTCAAGGCACGGCCCCCAATTTCCCGATGATCGCCGACACCGACCTGAAGGTCTCCAAGCTATACGGGATGTTGCCGGCCGATACCGAGGGAACCTCGGAAGGCCGCACGGCGGCCAACAACGCAACGGTGCGCAACGTCTTCGTCATCGGACCAGACAAGCTGATCAAACTGATCCTTGTCTATCCGATGACCACCGGACGTAACTTCGATGAAATCCTCCGGGTGATCGATTCGATGCAGCTGACGGCCAAGTTCAAGGTAGCGACGCCGGCTGACTGGCAGCAAGGCCAGGACGTGATCATCGCTCCGGCGGTGACCAATGAGGACGCCGCGACGCTGTTCCCCGGCTTCACCACCCATAAACCCTATCTGCGCACCACCAAGCAGCCCGGCTGAGTCGACGTCGCTAGCCAGTTCACGGCAGTCACAGCTCGCCAAGGCCGCGGTGGCAATGCGCGGGCGCAGTTGATGACGGTGTCAAACACACTCAGCGGGAAACTCACTAGGACCGAGCCGAAGGCGCAAATCGCATAGCCGGTGGCCCGCCTTATCCGCCGAAACGAAGACACCCCCGGCGCTCACGCGTCGAGGGTGTTGGTTTCGTTGGGTGCGGGGACAGGATTTGAACCTGTGACCTTCAGGTTATGAGCCTGACGAGCTACCGGGCTGCTCCACCCCGCGACAAACTGGTGGGTTTAGAACGTGATATGAAAGGCGACCTAGAAAACACATCC
>JAYTXV010000142.1:0-3142 GCA_043742805.1 Caulobacteraceae bacterium
GAAGGTCGACTGCTGGCCAAGGCGACCGGAACGGCCGTGCCGACTCCGTTCAAATCCTATAAATAGGCCGATCAAGCCGACACACCGCGCGAGTGGGCCGCCCGAGTGGGCCGCGCGAAGGGGGGACAAGACCATGACCGAGACCCGGATCGAAACCGACACCTTTGGACCCATCGAGGTCGCCGCCGACCGATACTGGGGCGCGCAAGCGCAGCGCAGCCTGGGCAATTTCGATATCGGCTGGGAAAAACAGCCGGCCGCCGTGGTCCGCGCCCTGGGAATCGTCAAACGGGCCGCCGCCGAGACCAATATGGAGCTGGGCCGGCTGGATCCGACGATTGGCCAGACCATCATGGCCGCCGCCCAGGAAGTGATCGACGGCAAGCTCGACGCCCATTTTCCCCTGGCGGTCTGGCAGACGGGGTCGGGCACGCAGTCGAACATGAACGCCAATGAAGTGATCTCCAACCGCGCCATCGAAATGCTGGGCGGGGTGATGGGTTCAAAGTCGCCGGTCCACCCCAACGATCATGTCAACATGAGCCAGTCGTCGAACGACACCTATCCCACCGCCATGCACGTGGCGTCGGCCGAGGAGGTGGTCCATCGGCTGCTCCCGGCGCTGCGGACCCTGCGCAACGCCCTGCACGACAAGGCCCAGGCCTGGGCGCACATCATCAAGATCGGCCGCACCCACACCCAGGACGCCACGCCACTGACCCTGGGCCAGGAATTTTCCGGTTACGCCCAGCAAGTCGAGAACGGCCTGGCGCGGATCGAGATGAGCCTACCGATGCTGATGCAGCTGGCCCAGGGCGGCACGGCCGTCGGCACCGGCCTGAACGCCCCGGTGGGATTCGCCGAGATGGTGGCCGACAAGATCGCCCGGATCACCGGCCTGCCCTTTACCACCGCGCCGAACAAGTTCGAGGCTCTGGCCGCCCATGACGCCATGGTGTTCACCCATGGGGCGATGAACACCGTGGCCGCCAGCCTGTTCAAGATCGGCAATGACATCCGCTTCCTGGGCAGCGGCCCGCGCTCGGGCCTTGGCGAACTGTCGCTGCCGGAAAACGAGCCTGGCTCGTCGATCATGCCGGGCAAGGTAAATCCCACCCAGTGCGAGGCCTTGACCATGGTCTGCGCCCAGGTGTTCGGCAATCAGGCCACCATGACCTTCGCGGGAGCCTCCGGTCATTTCGAGCTGAATGTGTTCAACCCGGTGATGGCGTATAATTTCCTGCAGACCGTGCGGTTGCTGGCCGACGCCGCGGTCAGTTTCACCACCCACTGCGTGGTGGGGATCGAGCCGCGCGAGGACAATATCAAGGCTGCGCTGGACCGCTCGTTGATGCTGGTCACCGCCCTGGCCCCCAAGATCGGCTATGACGCCGCCGCCAAGATCGCCAAGACCGCCCACAAGAACGGCACCACCCTGCGCCAGGAGGCCGTGGGCGGCGGCTATGTGACCGACGCGGAATTCGACGAGATGGTGCGCCCCGAACAGATGCTGGGGCCGCGTTAGGCCGCGTCCTAAGCTCGTCTGTTGACGGCGAAGTCGGCCAGGGCTTTGAGGCCGTCGCGAAGCTCACCCTCGGGGAAGATTTCCAGGGCGATCTTGGCCGCGTCGGCATAGCCCGCCGCCATCTCCAGAGTAGCGTCCAGGGCGCCGGCGGTGAGGATCAGCTCACGGGCGCGGCGGAAGTCGCTCTCGGTCTGTTCCTGGCGGCTGATCACCCTCTCCCAGAACTCGCGTTCGCGCGGTCCGGTGCGGGCTATGGCCAGCAGCAGCGGCAAGGTGGCCTTGCCTTCACGGAAATCATCGCCGGCGTTCTTGCCCAGGGTTTCCGTGGAGCCGCCGTAGTCCAGAGCGTCGTCACTGAGTTGGAAGGCGAGGCCGAGGTTGAAGCCGTAGGCCCGCAGGGCGGCGGCCTGCGGCGGCGCGGCGCCGGCGGCCACGGCGCCCGCCTCGGCGGCGGCGGCGAACAACTCGGCGGTCTTGGCGGAAATGATCTGCAGATAAGTGTCTTGCGACAGGTTGACGTCATGCGCCCGGCTGAGCTGTAGCACCTCGCCCTCGGCGATCACGCGGGCCGCCCGGGCCAGGATGTCCATGGCCCGCATCGAGCCGGTCTCGACCATCAGCTCGAACGCCCGGGCAAACAGGAAATCCCCCACCAGGACGCTGGAGGGCGCGCCCCAGATCAGGTGGGCGGCGACCTTGCCCCGGCGCAGGCCGGACCCGTCGACCACATCGTCATGCAGCAGGGTGGCGGTGTGGATAAACTCCACGGCGGCGGCGAGCTTGAGGCAGGCGTCGCCGCGGGCGCCGGCCAGGCGCGCGGCGACTACCGTCAGCAGGGGGCGAAGCCGCTTGCCGCCGGCGTCGATGATGTGATCGCCGAGCGCCGGAATAATGCTCACCGGGCTTTGCATCCGATCGACGATCAAGGCGTCGACTCCCGCCATATCGGCCGCCGCCAGCGCCGCGAGATGCTCGACGGAACCGACAGTGCGCGCGATCATGGCTTTGGCTGCGTCCAAGAGCCGGCGCTCCTTTCAATCGAGCGCTAATAACCCACGCTGTTGCGGCGGACAATGATGACGCGATAGGCCAGGGTCAAGGCAATCGATTGCCAATGGGCCGCCACCGATGACGATCACGGACGATACGATCCTGGGAAGCCGGGTTCGCCTGACACAATCCAGGGCCGGATACAGGGCCGGACTTGACGCCGCCCTGTTGGCCGCCGCGTGCGATGCACCGCCCGGCGCGCGGGTTCTGGACGCCGGCTGCGGGGTCGGCGCCGTGATGCTGGCGGCGGCGGCGCGGCGGCCGGATTGCCTGTTCACGGGCCTTGAGCGGGACGCCGAAGCCGCGACCCTGGCACGGGTCAATATCGGCCTGAACGACCTGGAGGGCCGGGCGAACCTGATCGAGGGCGATCTCGCCGGCGGTTTTGCCGCGCTCGGCATCCCGCCGTTCGATGCGGCGCTGGCCAATCCGCCATTCTTCGATGACGAAGGCGCCCTGCGAGGGCCAGCCGAGGCCAAACGAGGAGCCTGGATATCACCGGAGGGATTGGCGGCATGGACGGCCTTTCTGATCAAAGCGGTCCGGGAGGGCGGGACAATCACCCTG